>CAZNGA010000054.1:0-22555 GCA_964572485.1 uncultured Chitinophagales bacterium | reverse complement strand
TATGTAAGATGAAAATTCGATTTATTGCCCTTTGCTAAGTGCGGAATGTAGGTTACAAATATAACTGACATATCATTTGTATGAGAATTGCTTAATTATATTTCAATATACTCATAATAATTTTTAATATTTAGACTTGGAAAACCTTTTGAGTCTGTAGTCGTCAAATAATTCGGATACACACTCGAGCCACAATTTCTCTATCTCATATTACTTCTATTTAATCACTCCCAAAAAGCCTTTTAACAAAAATGCTAGATGGAGTCTCCTCCTCTGACACATAATCTCTGTTTTTGTACATTTCCTTTATTCTAGGATCTCTTTGTCTCTTCCATGGAAGCGGTAACTGGAAGTGACATTGTCGAAGGCTTCATAGCATCGCTGATTGATGTAATGAACGACTCATTCTGAGATACGTGATTCAAGCTCAACCGGCAAAAAATAGTTGTCCAACGGATGAGGGTTTTTCATGGATCTATGATATCGTTCGATTTTACCCTGGGTTATGGGGTGATAGGTTCTTGTTCGGATTTGCCACATATCATGCAGGTTTTGATAGTCTTTTCGCTCCGTCGAGATGAAGCATGGCCCATTATCTGAAAACAGCCTGGGGCGACGTAGACATTAATATGTTTAACTCCGGTTCTGATGATTACCTGTTCCAAGGTGTTTTTCAAATTCTCCGACTTCATTGTTTCACATAAACGCCAAGCGATGATGTGCCAGGAATAATCGTCCTGAAGATATTGCCACCCCCGTCGAGGACCTTCAAATATGAAAAATCCGTTGGACATGTTCCAATCTTTGATCCATATTGTTGTGTACTGATACAATTTTCTTCATCAAGTGAAACACCCACTTCTTTCACATCTAAACTAAGACAGTCTTCATGTTCATTCTAAAATACTCTTATATTATTTAAATTTTCTTTTAACACGTCCTAATTTTCTCTTGACCATACATGAGTATCTATAAAATACTCTTCTTTTTCTATCTAATGTGTTTGATTTATTCTTAAGAAAAGAATAATAATTTTCGGATATATTTCCTAAATCTCCGAGAAAATACGTAAGAATATTCATATCAATCGAAGAAGCAATCCTTGCATTTTCGGCTAAAGAAGCACTAATGTCTTTAAAATCATGACTTTTTAACAATCCATATTTTCCAGGACCCCATTCTGAATTATATTCTTTTGGATAATCATACTTGATGTTTATGACCGGCATTCTCATAGCTAATGCATCAAATTGAACACTTGACCAACTTGCTATAACAGCATCATAATTAATCATTTCTGTCATTGGTACGTCGACAAGATTCACATGAGAGGGGGGGCGCCACATCGGCTTAAAAGAGTTCGAGATAAAATCTGGCCAGTTAGGATGTACCTTAAAATCAAAAGGAATGTTCTTTCTCTCAAGTTCTTCAAGAATTGATTCTGTAATTCTGTTATCTCCAATCGGGTAATATTCATTCCAACTCTCTGAAGTGACTGGTTCATGGATAACTAAAACTCTTCCATTAGTTTTGTTTTTATCCCACTTAAAGTTTTTGTATAGATATTCATGTCTTAAAGATCCCAAAGAGAGTAAATGATGCTTATATGGATTTTTTTTGTATACTCTTTTGTATCTGTCCGTGAAGTACTTTCCCCACATAGAATAAAAATCCATGTAATATTGAGGGACGTTTAAACTACCACCATCAATGAGTTCTGAAATACTTTTGTTATATCCATGAGAATTTCCAATAATACATATTGATGGATTTCTAATCAGAATTTCATCTAATAAAAGCTTTAATTGCAGGTGTATACTCTGGTGCCAAAGAAGTATGGCGCCATAGCGATTACTATCTATCTTTATCTTATTTACTTCTTCAACTGACATTAACTCCCTTCCACCTTCGATCGGAGGTAGATACAATCCATCGCACCAATTGTTATTCGATGATGCTTCGACATCAATTCCTGTAACACTATGTATACCAATTGACAAAACCTTGAGTTCCATATTAAAGATCTCTTCTATTTCCTTAATTTACCATCCAGAAAAAGTTCTGCATTTGTCGCGCATCTTACATGTCTTGCCCATTTCTTACGGCTTGATTTATTTATCTCGTCCCAACCCCCGGCTGACAATACAAGGGCAATGCCTGCCGCCACGTCCCATAACATGATATCTTCCTCGGTATAGGCATCTACACGTCCACAAGCGACATAAGCCAGTGATAGAGCTGCAGAACCAAACAAACGAATCTTTTTAAAATCCTGAATACTCTTCAAAAAATTCCGAATTGAAAAGGATTTAAAATCCCGGTTCACTGGAAAACCCGTTGTTAATATGGCTTCACTTTTTTCTCTTACATCCGACACAGTAACCGATTTATTATTGCACCACGCCCCCACCCCAACAATGCCTGAAAACAATTCATCGTGATTAAAATCATAAATCACGCCAAGAATTGGCTGATGTCCATGCCAGAGAGCAATGGATACACAGGAAAGGGGTATACCCCGGCTGAAATTGATGGTGCCGTCCAGCGGATCAACTATCCACATGGCTGCATCTGAATCTATCGTTCCATGCTCACCCGACTCCTCCGCTAATATTTTATAGGAAGAAGAGGCCTTTAATGTCTGGATAATAACCGTTTCAGATTCTTTATCCACATGCAGTTTTAAGTCTCTTCCTGCCTTGCTGATAGCATTTAAAGGTTGTCTCTGTTGTTTCCGCAGGAGAGCTCCGGCTGTTTTAGCGGCTGTCTTAGCCAGGTCAAGTTCCTTTTGCCACTTCATGTTTTTAATCCCATATCACACAGTAAATTCTGGACTGCAGATATTTCCATGGATTTGCGGCACTGTCTTGTATAGGTGCATACATGCGGTGTGAGCAAAACCTGTTTATATTGGATCAGTTTGCCGGAATAGGGTTCTTCCCAAAAGGCATCAAACCAAGCACTTTGCACTTTACCGCTGTCCAATGCTTTTATCAAAGCATCTTCATCTACCAGTTCGCCTCGTGCAGAATTCAGGAGGATTATACTATCCCGAATCTGAGAAAATTCTTTCTCTCCCAATAAAGTTTCTTCGCCACCCGCGTGCAATGAAATGATATCGGCAATTTTTAGGCCATCTTCAAGGGATACTCTGCGCACTCCCTCTTCAAGAGTGTCGTCACAAATAAATGGATCTGCAACCAGAACCTTTGCATTAAAAGCTTTAAGCAGCTGCCCAACTTTCCGCCCTATCCTTCCGTATCCAATAATTAATACTCTGGTGTCCCTTAAACCGACTCCGATTTCTTTTTGCCACTTTCCTTCATGCATTTTTTCATCAAATAATGTCAGACGCCTGCACAAATTTAAAAGTGCAGCTATTGTCATCTCTGCAACAGCTTCAGTGGGACCAAACGGAGTATTGGAAACTTTTATTCCATATTCCTTTGCTGCCTCAAGATCAACATTTGAAAGACCTATACCAACTCTGGCAATGGCCTTCAACTTCTTAGCCGATTTAAACACTTTTCGATTAAGGGGTTCAAGACCCGCAATCAGGCCATCAACACCATCCAAATGTTCAATAATTTCTTCCTCGGTCAATCTCCGGCCAAATGGATTGGGCCGGATCTGAACACCGACATCTTCTAGCCTTCTTTTTGCAGTTTCATCCTCTACAGAAAAGGAGGAAGTACTAATGGCAATTATGTGATTCATAATGTTTACTTCTCCACAATATATCTCTTAATAGGGCTCCTCACGATGTCGTACAGCCCACAATGCTTCAGCAATCAATAAATCCTGCTCAGTCTTAATGATATGGCCTGCAAGCCGCTCAATTGGATAATAACCAACCTTGCCGGCATAGGTTGCGCATTTTCCCTCCTCATAGGCCTTTATGTAGTTGGATGCCCTCCAGCCGGTTATACTCCAGGTGATACGCTGTATCGGTTCCAATTCCTGGGAACTAGTTTTTTTATCATAAGCAAAGTTAATGGGCTTTCCATTGATAGCGCATTCAATCTGTTCGTTAACTGAGCTGAGCAATACATCATAATCGCTGTTTATCATTTCCTTTATAAAGCCAGCTAACTGTTCTGCGGTCAAAAGGGGCGCTATACTGTGTACCTGAAAAAGATAGGTGCAGGTGTGCTTCTTGATAAACTCGTAAACAAAATCTTCGCTTGTGGCTGTATTATCCGCAAGTTCTACTGGGCGCTGGTGGAAAAACACACCTTCCTCAACTGCTATTTTACCAAAGGTAGGGTGTTCTGAATTCACCCAGATTTCGTCAAAGACTCCAGCTTTTTTACACTTACGAATAGCATGAGTAATCAATGGGATACCGCCTAATTTGCGCAGATTCTTTTGCTTCAGCCTCTGACTACCCATGCGGGCCGGGATCATAGATAGAATCATCAAATACTCCAGAACAAATGCCCATTCTAAATTCCAAAGGACATTCTTGTAATCTTTCGTGCGATACGGATAAACTTGTGTTTAACACTACGTAATTTCGCAGAATAAGCAGATTTGGCCAATTCTCTTCTCCAGGACTTCTCTTTTAATTCTGAAATTGAATTGACACTATAAGTGTTGGTTGGTGATACGACTTCTCCTATAATGCTATCGAGTTTGCTTGCGAAAGATTCGAGTTGACCAACATGGGCAATATGCTCTTTAAGAGAAAAGGGTGGATGGTATTTGCCAGACAGAACATTTTCGATGCTTGATTTCAACGCATCCTTATCACCAGGCTCTACATAAATGAGTCCATTTCCGCTCACCTCTCTTAAAACGGGTAGGTCATATACAATGCAAGGAACATCGCAATACTGGGATTCAACAGGAGGCAATCCGAAACCCTCAAAATATGAAAGAAATAGCATTAGAGAAGAACGTTTTATTTCGCTGAATTTTTCCCAATCATTTAACCTTTGCAAAAATCTAACTTTAATATCTAAAGCATCGGACTTTTTTTTAAAAGCTTTTTGGAAGGATGATTCGATAGCACCTGAGCCTATAATAAGTGAAAGGGTATAACCTTTCATGGCAGGGCAAAGGGCATCGATCAGATCATAGCCCCCCTTATGGCGTTGGCCTTCGACAAAACGTGTAATTGCAATTATTTGTCTGTTTGCCTGGTCAGTTTTTATCCTGTCAGCTACAAGTGAATTAATTGAAGGATAGCAGTGTCGAAAAATTGTTCCTAACGAAACATTTTTGTAAAAAATTTGGGCAAATCTGTCGCTCTCTTCAGCAGATGACAATATTAAATCTGCATAACGAGCTGTTTCTCTCCAAGCATCCCAAAGAGAGGCATCTTTTGGTTGAGGCGAAAGGCTGTTGTACCAATTAGGTGTTTCGAAATTTAAAAGTATCAGCCTTGACCGGTGTTTTTTTGCATAAAGAATGACTTTGTTGAAAAAAGCATCCTGCCCAGGATGAGGCACAAGGATAACAATTTTGGGTTTTATTGAAGACGGTTCACTAAAATGAGGACTCTTAAATATTTTAATTGAATGATGGGCTGGATATAAGGAAAAATCATTTTGAATTACCGGAATATTATCTGTCCACACACTTATATCGTGACCAGCATGAGCCAATGCTTCAGCCATCATCCAAGCATGATAACGGCCGCCGGAATATTCCGAAGCGCTGTTACGTCCCGCTATTACAATATTCATGATTATTTTATTTTTCGATATCTCAGGATGCCTCTGACGATACCCCCTGCCATAGCATGGATGTTGATCTAGAAATTAGGCCAGAAGCCAGCTCAGACAGAAAGATGTTTTGCTTTCTTCTGAAAGAGGCCAACATCAATTTTAGACTAAAACAAAATGAGGCAAACTGCGGTTTACCTCTATGGGAAAAAGACAACTTTTCTTTATCGGAAGAATTTTCATTCAAATAATCCTTCCAGTATACTCTTATTTAATCAAACAACAATAAAAGATAGGGTTGGATATATTGAAAAATGTTGTAGTTTATACTTATTTAATTCTAATGCTTTGAGAATTGCTTGAGTTTCACCAGGCCATTTTGGATCATTAATTTCATCAAAAGCGATAATAGATCCTTTTGTCATTTTAGGCAAAAATTTATCAAGTGCAACATATGTTGGTTCATAAAGATCAAAATCAAGAAATAACAGAGAAACAATAATTTCTGGATGTTGTTCAAGAAAGGATGGGATAGTATTTATCGCATCTCCTTTTATTATTTCTATCTTAGGATCTCCTTTAAGTGTTTTATTATTTTCAAACACTTCCAATGATTCATGTATTTCATCAAGAATGAAATCCTCAACACCGAATCCACCTATCTTTATTTCAGAATTATTTTTGAACGCAATCAAGTCTTTTTCAGATACTTCAGGAAAACCAGAAAAACTATCAAATCCAAAAATCTTTCTTTTTTGATTATATGGTTCAAGAGCATTTGACAGTTTTCCCCATGCTAATAATCCACCTCCATATTGCACACCACATTCAATTATAGAACCAGATATATTTAATATTTTCTTAAATAGTTCATAACGTGCAATGAATCTAGCTAGTTTTTGACCTCGAACATATTTTTCAAAATTATCCAATTTAACGCTTTTGTTATAATTGTATTTTTCAAATAAGCTCATAATAAATGAACACCTTTTATTTAGATTTCTTATCCAAGACGTCAAATACATTCTTCCAATTATCAAATTGTATTGCCCTGTCGTCAATCCATACATCTCCAATAGGTTTACCTAAAATTAATTGATGATACTTAACACTATTATTTTTTAGCCACGCAGTTGTCATTTCAAATTCCATCCAACTCCTTGCCGAAAAAATAATAATTATATTTCCCCGTTCGTATAATGTATTAATACATTCAACGGCCCCAGGAATGGGTTGTGCAAGACTTCTGCTAAACGTTTTTTCTTCATCACAAATAGTCCCGTCTAAATCAATAATTATTTGCATAAAAAGACTTCCCTGTTTACTCTCATCATCAATAAATTTTTTTTCCAGTTAGAATACTTACTAATTGGTATTTCTAAGAATTCTTTCAATATCAAAAGAGGAATATCAAATCCGGCTTCAATTGAATTGATTACCCCCCCCCCAAACCTAAGATTAACTTCCATAACATATAAACTCCCATTATCAAGTGACCTTAGAAACTGAATAGTTATAGGTCCTCTAAAGTTACCCGTTGATAGTATTTGTTTGGAATAATCCAATATTTCTTCATCATCAGTCGTTATTGATTTATTAACTTCTCCCTCAATAACAGCAAGTCTCATTCTTGGTACAATTCCAATTATAGTCCCACTTTTAGCTACAAAACAATCTACCGTAGATTCTTGGGCATTTAGATATTTCTGAATTAGAAAATTGTTTTTGTCTTTTCTTAAAAGAAAACGCTTCATTTCATTTTTAGTTTTAATAAGAATTATGCCTTTAGAAGCAGAGCCTAATCTTGGTTTTGCAATTGCTGGAAAAATGCCATCATATTCAGGAACCGGAATATTATTTCTTAATAACCATTCATTTGATAAAACCTTATCAAACATGATTAAACATATTTCTTCATCAGAAATTGGAATATATACATGTTTTAAAGACCTTTTCAATTTAATACATGTGCTAATTGCAGGATCAAGAAATGGTAATACAATATGAATATTGTAACAAGCAATATATTTCTCTAGATCTGAATATATCCTTTCATCGGTCCATTTTTTCCCAATGATAATTTTTGCGATTTCAATTATTGGTACTTCAGAAGTTAATTCATATGAATATAGATTTATCTTATAATTCAATTTGTTCCCAGCCTCGATAAATCTTTCTGCTAAAGATAATCGTTTGGCTCCCCCCAAAAATAATATATTGATTTCTCTATTCATCGCTTGACTAATTCCTTATTTAATTGTGCAGAAAAAAGTAGAGTTATCAGGCATTTGCCCTTCCACTATTTTGGACATGCCTAACTCTTGTTCCATACTAAGTTTTGCATCTCAAAGTATATCTCAACGCCTCCAAACAGTGTCCGCTTCTATTCATAAATTCAAAAAAAAGATGGATCGTTTGATATTTTCGCAGGGGAATCAGACTTTTTATGATTCTGGCTGTAGTTTTTATAACCTCAACTGCTTTATTCACACAATAGCGAAGTGCTTCTTTCTTCGAAAAGTTTTCTCTTACCGCTAGATACCTAAAATCCGTTACTCCTTGACCAAACCATCGTTTGCATATGAATCCTATATACATCCTATCTTTTGGAATATGATGATACATCAAAGCCTTCGGCGTATAATAAAGGGTCAATCCTTGTTTAAGTGCCCTGTAAATCAACTGGCTTTCTTCCCCCCCCACACCAACAAGTTGACCTTTTCTACCGAAACGGATATCAAATCCACCTAAAGATTGGACAATATTTTTCCTCCAAGCACTATTACCACCAGGCACCCAATCGCATATCGTCACTTCGTGGCCAAGGTCATAATGTCCATAAAATCTTTCAATAATTCCGCTAATCCAGGCTGGTTTTAATGTTTCGTATTTTGGAATGATCCGACCCCCGCAGGCTGCGGCATTCCTGTGTTCTTCAAATATTTCCTTAAAACCATTAAGCCAATCCTTCGTGACCTCACCATCATCGTCCAAGAAAACTACGTATTTGCCCTTGGCATTTTGCCATGCTCTATTGCGGGCTCGGGAAAGGCCTAACACGGGTTCTTCAATATACCGGACTAATCCATTCTTCAAGTAAGGTTGAACAACATCTATCGTTTCATCCGTGCAACTATTAGCGACAACTATCACTTCGTATCGGAAGTGGTCTTGAGATATTTCAAGCACACTGTTTAAAACTCTGTCGAGAATGTTTGCGCGATTGTGAGTGCAAATAATTACAGAGAATTGAATATTGTCATCCATTGATATTGTTGATGAGCGTCCCATGAAAGACTACAGCATATCTGCCCAATGGGCCCATTTAGAAGTCACTGACATCCCTTTTTTTATGTCATAATTAGGACGATAACCAAGCATGGATTTAGCTTTATCTATACTGACTTTTGCACTGCTATTAAGAAATTTAACGTCTCGTGTAGTTACCATTTGAATGGGTTTTACATCTTGATCTGGAAGAGAAGCCGTTGAAGCCGAATGTCCAGATACAAATGTCTTGAGTTGCTTGTTAAAATTTCGAGGTATAAAAGGCTGACCGAAATAATGGAGTTTCCGGAAAAAGGGTGATCCGAATAACCGACGTAATTTTTCTTTTCTGACAAGTCTTCTCAATCGATCCAACGGAATATTGATTGTTGAGGTGAATCCAAGCATTTGTTCATAGGCAGCATAAAACTGAGGCCATGTAACAGGGGCTTCTCCAGAGATAAGAAATGTTTGTCCTAACGCTTCCTCTTTTGTTGCTGCCAGCATCATGGAGCTGACTACATCGTCAACATATACTGCATTGCATAATCCTTTTCCGCCTTCAATCAAAATGATTTGGCCGGTTTTCAATTTGTTAAGAGGGCCAACCGTCCATGACGGTGCATCGGGACCATATACTATTGTTGGCTGAATGACGCACGAAGGCACACCCAACCTCCTGCCTAGTTCTAATACTGTCTTTTCCCCTTTAAGCTTTGTTAAAGCGTAAACGTCAGATCGCCGAGTGCGACTACGGGTTGATTCCTCCAGAACACCGGAGCGAACATTCCCATATACAGATACGGTGCTCACATGAACTACTCTATTGACGGCATGTTTCTTTGCCTCTTCCATCAACATCCTCACAGAATCTACATTCACAACCTTTTGATCCTTTTTATCGCCTTTACCGTAGGTGCAATTAAAAACAATATCACAACCACTAATGGCCTTCGATACGGCCGATCTATCTGTTACATCCCCATGTACCATTTGTAAATCAAAGCGGGAAATAAAAGAAACACGTGAAAAATTCCTCACAAGTACACGAAGTTCTGCCGAAGTCAATTTAGCCAGCAGCTCAACTAGCCGCCCGCCGATAAAACCTGTTCCACCCAAAACACAGATTTTCTTACCATCCAATTCCTTCAAGGCCTGCATCTGATCCAGGCCATCCACCCAAGGTTGCGGAAGCTTTTTGGCATCCTTTTTGCATGCTTCAAAAAGACGAACACTTTTTATTGCATCCTGGGCTGAAACAAAGGAATTCGAGTCATGTGTGATAGCATCAGCAAAACTATCTATTTGCCTACGTCCTATATCTAAGAACAATTCTTCTTCGCCATTAGGCCAAACAGGGATTCCAGAAAGATGTGTTTTATTGGTTTTTAGCATTACAGGTCCATCCGGTCCAGTCCCAACTTCGATGACACCATTCTTCCCCGAAATAATCATTGAATTTCTCAAATTCCTCGTTCTGCTCAGTTCTACAATCCCCGTTGCTCCAGATTGAAGGATTAAATGCAATTCACAATTTGATTCTACGCCCCCATCACTGTCCTCATAATATTTTACGTCACTAAAATCACCTAACCACCATAAAAGCATATCTAAAGTATGGGCGCCGGTATCGAACAAAACTCCTCCACCTGTATTCTTTTTGAACAACGTATCTGAAACCGCAGGCCAGTTATAGACACCTCCTTCGCGAATATCAAAGGATACAATTTCACCTATCCAGCCTTTCTCCAGTATCTCCTTCACAAACATGGAAGATGAATATTGCCGTCTTATCAGCCCTACTCCGGCCTTTCGATTAAACCTCTTTGCGGTATCGTTTATTTGGTTTGCGTCTTTCATATTGGTCGCAACAGGCTTCTCAACAAAAACATGTATCCCTTTTTCCAATAAAAACACTGCGGTGGGCGCGTGTAGATGATGCGGAAGTGCCAAAATAGCCACCTCACAGTAATCCTGAATTCTCTCAAGATCCGTAAATCTATTCTTTACATTAAATTTTTTGCCTAATGCTTCAACACGATCTTGATTCGGATCCATCAATGCGGTGACTTCGACTTTTGTTGACTCCATCATGGCCGGTAAATGCAGATTTTCAGTTACAGCGCCACATCCGACAATACCTAACTTTAAAGGCATGTCCAATCTCCTTCCAAACTAACCATACTATAAAAATTTGAGAAAAATCATCGGCCTCAGCTTTCCATGTCTAGCAAATTCACTGATTTAATATCGAAACATATGTTCATCCCACGTCTTATCTACAAGATTGTCAGACAAGACAAAATCTCCATTATCACTAATTATCTGTTTACAAACAAACTTCAATATTTCGTCTTTTTCAGGATCATAATTTTTATAGTGTGGGGAGAATTTAATAATCCGAAAGCCAGAACTATCATAACTGCCCTCAGCCTCAAATAATCTTAGTGGAATCTTCTTCCTAATAAGGAAATGACTGCTATACCTTTCGGCCATATCTCTTCTTTCTGGCGTCAATAGATCGTTTTCGATCAATAAAGAATTAAAATAGGCATGTTTGCTATGATAAACGTCTTTAGTAAATCCCTTTCCGGTAAAATTCGCCTTAACAGGTACCACTGGTTCCCTACCTTCATAAGCCATTTCCATTCCGATCGTGGATGTCCAAACAACAACTCTTTTACATCTATCAATTAAGTTATAAGTATCGATTTTATCTTCTGGATTAATTATCCATATGTTTTCGGGGAAAGTAATAAACCTCTTATTTAAATACTGAAAAAGGCTTTCAGCTTTATCTCTTTCATATACATCCACATCATTTGGATGTATACGCACTACAAGGAATTGACCGGTTTCTATAAAGTTTTTGATTGTTTCACAAATACATTCTTCCATAGAGTTGAATACTGATTCCAGTCCTATATTTGCCAATTCCCATCTGATATTAGTAAGAAATAGGATTGATTTATTAAGGTTAAATGGAGCATCAACCTGCTTTGGTAGCTTAAGTTTTAAAGATGAAACACGATTTCTTTTATAATTTGACCAAAATGGTTCAGGACAAGGAACGAATTTCCATTTCTCCCATTCCGACTTTGAAAATAAATTCATCACTGGCTCGCTATTTGAAAAAATCCAGTAACGTCCTGGCGGGGCATTTAGTGATTCATAGGTATTACAAGGGATCTCGAATATGCTAAATGTTTCATATGCCATTCTCATTTGCGCATAGCGCCCGTTAAATAGCATGGCTTTATCGGGTTTTAAAGATTGTACAATATTTGAAACCACATTATATGTTTGCAAAGCAGCCTTTATAAAATCCTGGTAAACGCCGACCGCCTGATTTAATGAAGCACTCTCAATCTCACTCACCAAGAGATATCTAAGAACAGAAGGCAATAATAATTGTCCAACCGGAATTCCTTTAAAAGCATAATTTTTGCATTCTTTCAATGTGCCGGGCAAAGGCTGATTCTCAAAGTCCGAAATAAACTCAGATAATCTATAAACTTCGAATCCAAGTTTTCTTATGATAGACTCTCCTTTGCAGCAACTCTCACAATGCAATTGGGCTCTATCGATCGAACTAAAATTGCATACGGCGAGCCCATCGCATATTACAAAAATACACTCCACTCCCATTTTTTTTAGAGCCAATGCCAATAATGTTTCAAATGTAATCATGAATTCAGGGCCTCTCGAGAAGAAAACAATTCTTTTTCTCTTCCCATCTACATATGACTTATCCTGTGCGACCTCCTTGGCAAGTTTTTCCAAGAATCGTTTCTTCTTTGCTTCAATGGAAAATAATTCATTTCTCTTTTTACGAACAAACTTGATCAATTTATTCGGCAAGATACTTTTTATAATTGTTTTAAACATATCTCTATCCAATCACCTTTTATGTACTGAACATTAAAATGAGCAACACCTTAAAGCACATTGAAATTGTAATCTTTTGGGATAGTTCTTGAGCCAAATAAAAAGAAAAACTGACTCCCTTATGAAAATAAAACATCAATCGTCGAACAATAACTTGAGGGTTTTTTTGTATTCCCCAAATTGCCCTATATCAATATAAGATTTCTCTGATACAGGATAAACACCAACATTCAAACCAGTTTTCTGGGCTTTCTCTATCAGATCCGTCATATCAAAATATTCTTCTTTTGGAATCAGCTTACAAATTAATGGGTTTAGCAAATACATTCCGGCATTGACAAGAAAATCATACTCCGGTTTTTCTTTTATCTCCTTGAGATGCCCATTATTTTCGATTTTACAGACGCCATAAGGAATAGTATGATGCTGCATGGATGCAACTATAGTCAGATCAAAGTTCTCTTCCTCGTGAAATTTATAAATATCAGAATAATCATTCTTGATAACAATATCACAATTGGATACAAAAAATGGTGAAACACACTTATTTTCTAAATATTTCAAAGCTCCAGCGGTACCAAGTGCCTGGCTCTCTTCGATAAATTCTATTTTATAATCAATATCTTGATCTTCAAAATAAGCTTTAATCATTTGAGCTTTATGATTCACAGAAATGTAAAAATTGTTCAATCCATATTTTGCAAATTCATCCATTATGACTTCTATCGTTGGTTTATCACCAATAGGGAAAAGTGGTTTTGGTAAAATACGAGTAAGTGGATCTAATCTTGAACCTTTACCTCCTGCCATTATCATAACAGGTATATCAAGAACATTATTGCTTTTTTCCTTGCCCTTAATGTCATAAAAAGCCTCTTTTGTAATAATCTCCACCAATTTACCATTTTCTAAGATAGGAATATGCTGTATAACAGTTTTTTGAAAAAGGTCAAATGCATCTTTCTTCAAATAGCCATTTGTTAAGTATTTAAAATCTTTATTTGTGATTTGAAGTACATTTTTATTCAGGGATATTCCGCTTAAAATGGCCCTTCTAAAATCACCATTCGCAATCACACCAACCACATTTTCATTATTATCAACACATACAACAAAGCCAATCCCACCTTTATCCATTGTCTTGATGGCATCTCTTATATTCTGATTTTGATAAACAATATATTTATTTAGATTTTTCATTCTTCCTCACTAAAAATTCCGCAAATTCAAAATCTAGATTTGTGTCAATATCGATTGATCTTTCTGGAGGCATGATAAAAGCATAAGTATTAGCTGATTGGTAGGAATAATAGTTTTTTAGGAGTGATAATTTAAAAACATATATCGCACCATTGGGCATATATGCCTTCTCCAACTCCTGCCTATTTTTATTACCACTTTTAATATTGAAATAGTCTTTCAACACACCGGAAGGATCAATTTTTTTTGCCCACACAGGTGGATGGGAAGCTTCACAGAAAGAAAGTACCGAATCGGCGTTTTTTTCGTGGAATAATTTGATAGCATTATCGATATCAGCCGCTATCCTCAACGGAGAAGTCGGATGCAAAACAACGAATTCATCATATTGTTCTGAGCTTTCGGTATTAAGCTTATCTACTGTGTATATATAATTGTCGATTGCGAGTGAATCATCCTGTGCCAGATGGGAAGGGCGCATGAAAGGAATCTCAACTCCATATCTACACGCAATTTTTGCAATATCTGGATCATCTGAAGATAAAATAATTCTATCAACTAACTTTGCGGCTTTTGCAGCTTCGATTGTAAAAACGATCAATGGTTTGCCACAGAGTCGCTTTATATTTTTTCCGGGGATTTCCTTGGATCCACCGCGGGCAGGGATAATAGCTAACATAGATTCCTCATTCAATAAATATCGTCCCAATGAATCAATTCATCATTTTTAAAATCCCTCTTCAATTTACGGCTGATTACATATCTCACTTCATCCGGACGTATGCCCGTCCCAGGGCGTTTAAAATCGAGATCACCTATAGTCAAAATATGTCCTTGTTTTAAATCCTTTTTCACTACAATACTGCGTCTGAATATATTTTTTTTCCCTTCTTCAGCCTGACTCACAACACGCCTGTATTTTCCTCGTGCCTTCACAATATTTCGTGATTCTTCTACGATTATCTGCATTTCATCCGGATTAGCAGAAACCGCATGATCCCACCCCGACAAGTTTTTGTCCAATGTAAAATGCTTTTCTATCACACAACTGCCCAAGGCTACAGAAGCAAGAGGTATGGAAATTCCGATAGAATGATCAGAAAAGCCTACCGGGCAACCAAATGTCTGCTGAAGCATAGTGATATTGTTCAAATTAATATCTTCATATGCAGGTGGATATATGGCAATGCAGTGGAGTAATATGATCTGATGATTTCCCTCAGCCTCAATCGTCTTTAGAGCGTTTTCGATCTCGGCCAGCGTGGCCATACCCGTTGACATTAAAATCGGTTTATTTTTTCTGGCTATATGTTTTAGAAGCAATAAATTATTTACATCCATAGATGCGATTTTATAGAATGGCACTTCGAGCCTTTCCAGAAAATCAACCTCAGCATCAGAAAAAGGTGTAGAAAAAAACTCGATCCCTATCTCATCACAGTAATGTTTCAATTCCTGGTGTTGTTCCGGTCGCAGATAGTATTTTTCCACCATCTCTTTCAGCGACCCGAAATGTTTTTTTGGCGAATCATTATACTGTTGATTTCTGTCATACTCTTCCTTGGCGACCAATGAATCTGGTGTCCATGACTGAAATTTTACCGCATCACATCCGCACTGTTTTGCAGAATCTATCATCTTTTTTGCCAAATTCATATCACCATTATGATTAGCTCCAATCTCCGCGACTATATAGGGCATGCCAAAATATTCAACTTCGTGATTGCCTAATTTCATAATCCCAGCTCCTTCAATGACTTAATGGTTTCCCACCACAGCGGGATGGCAGGGGCTTGTTTCCGCACAGCCTGGCAGTACTTACGTCTAAGGATTTCATCGGACTGCAACTGCGCCATTAATTTTTCAAATAGATCTGAAAGAGAGAGATCCTCATCATAAAATCGTGAAAGCACCTGATAATGATCCCTCTTTACTTGGACTCCCCGCAAGATGTGTTCTTCTGTAAAAGAATATGGAATCGCAACATTGTCTCCATGCTGTCTGTAATAGGTTTGAGCATTATTCGTAAATATCGCCTTTGCACTAGAGCGAAGACATAGAGCAAAAAAGGTCCAATCAAATGCAATGATATCATCCGGTATTTCCGAGACTAATTCAGATATTTTATCTGTTTTTATCGAAGTGTTGCTGAGCCCCAGACAATTGCCATTTTTTATATCTTTTGGTGTAATCTCCATTTTATCTTTAAATATTTCTCCAAGCATAGGAACAGGCTGGGGGAATTTTTGCCCCGTCAATAAAATTTCATTGCATACCACATCAAAATCTACCATCTTATTTTTTGATATTTCAATGCGGTTATCTGAAAAATAATCATCCGCATCCCCAAAAATGATTGATTTAGCCCCTTCAGAAACAATCCATTGAATACCTGCTTTTCTTAACGCCGCTGGATGACCTTCTTGGTTCAATACCTTAATGGGAAAATCAAATTCTTCTAAAAAGCGCCCAATATCTAGAAGACCATCATTTATGAGAAAAAGGTCAAAGTTTTTATCTGTCTGTTTGGATAGTGATCGAAAAAAATCGGATAAATATGGCTCAACACCAGGGTACACAACACTCAAAATTGCAGTATTGTTCTTCATTTGCGCTGTTGTTTAAATATCGATCGGGCCACTAGATGTTTTCTAGCGCTTCCGGCCGACTATTATGAGTCATTACTCTGCCAGACACTATTTAATTGTATAGGATAATAGCCTGGTAACTCAAACGTGCTTAAAGTGCCATTAGATTTAAATGATTTTACAGATCTATATCCTGCCAATCCTTTCCCTAAGCGCTTATTTTCGATGTCATACTCAACAAAATTGACGTAAATTGAATAAATTCCTTTTGAAAATATATTATGAACCTTGGTCTTAATACGTAGTTTCCCGCCTTTGTTTTCGAAAAACAAGATATCGTCATTTGAAAATGTTCCTGCCACATATTTTAAATCCCTGTCAGCAAAAAGATACATCACCACAAAGTGTTTTATTTTTAGGTCCACTGAAACATCTATTTCAATAAAGAAGTCTTCATTGTACGGTAATGTAGGAGTGTCAGCATTTCCACAAGAATTCTCTTTATCATAAATAGTAATGTCATTGAGCTTTACATCGCCGGTTCCTATCATTTTGACCTTTTCACTCTTAAAAGAATCATAGTAGAGATTTATCCCTTCAGGTACATTGTTCCCATAATAGATAGGTTTAGCACTTCTCAGCAACATAATGTCTGTCACCAATCTTGCAATATTCTGCATGGAGTGCGACACAAATATTACAGCTGCATTTTTTTGAATTTCTATAATTCTATTTATACATTTCGCCTGAAATCCAATGTCCCCCACTGCAAGCACCTCGTCAATGATAAGAATATCAGGATCCATGTGTGCCGCTACAGCAAAACCCAATCTCACTTTCATCCCTGAACTGTAACTTTTTACCGGCATATCTATGAATTCGCCTATTTCCGCAAATTCAATGATATCGTTAAGCTTTCTATCCATCTCATCCTTTGGAATACCAAGCACAGCCCCATTAACATAGATATTTTCTCTTCCGGTTAAAATAGGATTAAATCCTACACCCAATTCAATTATAGCGCCTACCCGGCCACGCAAAAATACTTTGCCACGGTCAGGTTTTATCAATCCATTGAGTATCTTTAAAAGCGTGCTTTTACCTGCGCCATTTGCTCCGATTAGGCCCAGACACTCTCCCCTTCTCAACTCAAAGGAAATATTTTCCAACGCCCAGAATTCATCCTTGCGGAGATCACGCTCTTTTGATGTTTTTCCGGATGGGAAAAAAATTTCTGAAGCAATATCCTTCATCCCATACCAGAGGGATCTTTTGAGTCTATGACAGAACTTTTTCGAAAGATTTTCAGCTTTTATTAAGATTTCAGAATTATTCATGCGTTCATTCTTTCAACAAGTATCGGAATGGCCACTCTATAAACAATCCAAGCTACACAGAATAAAAATATCATTAGTTCTGTAACTACAAAAAACGCAATTGGATTAGGCAACAAGTTTTGTGTGGCTAAGTCCCTTGCTCCAACGAGAATAGGACTAACAGGATTTAATACGGCCAATAAAGACAAAGGAAAACTTGTTGGTGGAGGATAGACCACCGGTGTTATGAAAAACCAAAAGCCTGTAATAACAACAATGCCTTGGGCTATATCCGTGTACAATAATCCAATGGGCGTAATGAGAAGACCAAATGTTATGCCCAACAGAACCAGAGCCAGAATAGCCAGCAGGGAAAGTGGAACTCCCCAACTTAAGGGAATTTTATATATAATGAATACAGCTATCAAAATCAGCAATTTAATGCTTAAATTGAACAAAGTCTGACCAATTCCGGATAGTATCAATGCTTCCTTCGGGAAATTGATTTTTGTCAGCATAGTCTTTCCTGCGGTAATCGTTTTTAAAGGTGCGTTGAGACTGTCTAAGAATACCTGCCACAATACTGTGCCAAATACGACAAAAGCGGGGTAAGGGATATTGGTTTCTCCTATGTTGATGACATTCTGACTGTTAAGGACAACAAACACCAATGCAGTCACGATTGGAGGGATAAAGGCCCACAATACGCCAAAAATCGACTGTCGGTATTGTGCGCTGATATCTCTGACAATAAGCCGCCATGCCAGTTCGCGTGAAGAATTAATGTCTAGCCACATGCTCTTGAACAAATGGCCGGGTTTTCGCAGCTGTGAGTCCGGTGTATAGACGACTTCATGCAGTTTTTCTGTCTGTTGCCCTGACTTTTTTGTGGTCAAATCTTCTTTCCTTTAGAGTAAATGCTGTCGATTAACTGCATCACACGTAAGGCATCAAAAGAATTGCCTGAATGAACTGGCTGTTTTTCCCTTATTAACTTGCTAAATTCCGCTATCTCTAAAGACCAGGAGTCATCACGATCGAAAAATATCGTTTCTTCTCTAGGTCTGCCAAAGGCAAAGGTTTCATCCTCAAATTGTTTACGTGCAAATGTCAGTGATTCATCACCATAGCTGCGGGTTGAGGAAAGAATCCCGTTTAGATTTATATAACCTTCTTCTAAACTGATCTCAAGCGAAAAACGATGTTTCCATTGTGTTGCAGAGGAATGGAGCAAGGCCACCTGTCCATCGGAGTTATTGAGTATTGCAAATGCGTTGTCTTCTCCTGGAATATTCCAAAATGAGGTTGTTGTCAGGCTTTGTACCTCGGTAAAATCACCCGCCATATATCGGAATAAATCAAGCATATGTATTCCTTGGTCAAGGAGAATCCCCCCCCCGGCCATCTTGCTATTATTTCGCCATGAATTTTCGAACTTGATTCCACCGCACTTGCCGTATGTCCCCCGCATCCAGAGGATTTTTCCAAAAAGGCCACTATCAACCATGGACTTGGCTTCGAGTACAGCGTAGTGGTATCTATGATTAAATCCGAATTTTAATTTTCTTGTGTTGTTGCGCTTTTCCGCTTCAATAATGCGTTCTATGTCAGCAACACAGCATCCCGGTGGCTTTTCACAGAAGACATGTTTTCCATTGTCAAGCGATTTTACAATTATTTCCGGGGCAATATTGTTATACACACTAACAATTATTGCATCCAGATCCCTTGATATAACCTTGTTGTAGTCATTGGTAAACTCAATAGATGGATAGGCATTTTCGATAGATGTATCAATATCACAAATAGCACACAGCGACATATCAGGACGAGTCTTTACTATCTCGGCACGAATTCGGCCCATTTTCCCCATACCAATAATACCAACACGTAATGCTCTCTCAGCTGCCGAACGTTTATCATAAATAATATCGGAGTCTTGCTTGGGAGAAAACACCTGGTCTTTTTTGTTGAGTGGAAGACGATTTTCACTATTCATGGATACACTTCAAATCCATAAAATCTATTGGTTGAATCACCTCTATCATTTGTTTATTGAATCGTATGTACACCATTTTCAGGTTCCATTCTTTTTCCTCGCCACTACCCGCATGTGTGAACTCAAAAGATGCTTTTGGAGAAGCTGCTGGAGGTCCTTCCTTCCGCTTTCCCCACTTTTAAGTATCAAGTGTTGAAGGATACGGATGGATGAAATTTTGCTATCCTCACTCAATTTTCGCTTGACAACTTCAATGTCCAACTGGCCTGGAGTACTCAGCTCAATGAGCTCGAATCCCTGATTTTCTAAGAGAATCCGCATGCCTGCAACTGAGATCAGATTGATATGTTCAAGAGGAAATATTGTGTCAATTTTGTCCCACAACACCTGAATGTCAAATCCACTGCCGGATCGAGTCGTTAAGGCAAACAAACCTCTCGGAGCCAATACATCATGAATATTTTTCACCGTCACGGAAGGGCTAAAGATATGTTCAAAAACATCAAAACACGTCACCACCTGAGCCGTTGCTTTAGCGATTTCTTCTAGATTATTAAATATAGAAACCCTATCGTCTGTTTGGTCTACAGTCATTAGCGGCATAACCGAAAAAATTGGCCCGGACAACTTATCTGTCAGGCTGGTCACAAGCTCGGGATAGCGTTCATGTATATCTATAACAGGCAAAGATGCAGAGAGCCTGCTTGCGTTGCATAATGACACGATCCAATCGGCACGCTTTATTGCCAGATCACGGATATACTCAAGCCTTTCCTTTTGAAAGGTTTTACTGAGGCGAAACTTTGCGAGAGGTGACTGCAAAAGATACCTTTCCATAGACTCTGGCGAAGGCCTAGGGGTGATATAAACCGTACCGCAAACGCTGCACTCACGGTATGTGTAACCAAACAGGCTGAATGCGTCGCTACTGACTTCTGAGGTGCAGGCCGGACACGGTACATCAATAAAAGTACGTTTGTCTTTCAGGATCAATCGAGCCGATTCATTGGCGAGATGCCTGAGGCGGGCATAGGCCGCCGTAGGACGGGCTTCTTCTTCATGCAAAGAATCAAAAATTATTGTCTGGCGTACCAAGAGAGTCTCCTTGAAAGAGATTTTTAAGTTTCATCTATTAATCGATACTTCTATTTATTGGAGTAATAATTTTGTATTCTATCTCTGAAGATAGGCTACCGCCGTTAGGGCTTGGCTCCACTCCCTTTTTCCATGTTTCTTCAATTTCGCTAGGACTTCTCTATTCTGCTATCGACCGGAAACTATTAATATGCAGCGCATTCTTCATAAGAAAAGGTAATTTAATAATATGTAAAAATGGCTGCCCAATGAATACCTCCCCCAGATGAATCGAGGGGTGATTTATATTATTATTTTATCACTTCTAGGGGTGAGATGAAAATCCTCCTGAGCGCAAAAAATTGAAAAGCCCGTCTGTTTTCCGGTTCCGGTTTTTTGTTTTGGAGGGAGCGGTTTTTGTTGTTATTATCGCTATTTGGGCAGAGTTTACCCCAGACGAGTGTGAATTGAAGTGAAAAGTTGAAGGAAACTTAGGTAGGTACTATTTTTTTTTCGTGGTGGGTGGAGGATAATAACCCGAACATTCTTCGCAGGGCTCCTCTGTAACAGTCACAATTCCATAGGTTATCAATCCTGTAGCTGCTAAGGCAGTAATATAGCCAAGTGGAGTCAGAAAAAACGGGACGACACCTTTTTTGCACACCAAATAGACGAGGTCACCTTCTTCTACATAGTATCTCATGGTCATCGTCACATTATTTCCCGCAAATATTTTATCAACTCTCTGGCCGCCAAATACTAAATCCTCGACGTTCTGATAAAAATGTGATCTGTCTCCTCTGACATGAATCCGGTCTTTGAGTTTAAGGTATCCTTTCATGATGAAGATTTCTGCTGTTTGATTTACACGATTATAGCTGAGGACTCGTCCCACTAAAACTTCACCATTGATAACTTCTTCTTTATAAATATCTCTATAGATCTCTTGAACGGCGGCAGCTTCTTGTGCAGTGTAAGGCGCCAAAGAAAAAGACACCTTTGTGGTCTCCCCTGCCTTGATTCCAATCAGTTCCTCAAGATTAAAATCTCCCTGAGATGTTACAACACCTAGAGAATAAACACCTGTATTAAGGTTTTGGATCGAAAACATCCCATTGGCATCAGATTTTGTGCTTTCGGAAATTAGTCCTGTTGACACATCTTTGACCTTAACGACAGCGCCAACAATGGGAGTCACTCCATCTTGATAATATATGAATCCGACCAGGTTTCCTTTTCCCAGATCTATTTCTTGAGAGAATCCAAGTGAACACAGGCATAGAACAGCGAATAAAACGCTGGCGGTCTTTGTGAGGTTCTTGAATACCTTCATTTTTCTTTAGCTATTGTGTCATATTTCTTTGGAATTAAAATCCCCTTTTAAGGTGAATAAGAGGGTGAAATATGAGATAGTTTTTCTTCTCAAATACATAAAAAGAAGATAAATAAACAAAATAAAATCATGAGGGACCTTGACCCTCAATCCTCCTCGTAGTTAATATTAAACACCGATTTCCACAGCCCTTTTAAGCGTCATGAGTAAGCTGATCTCCC
>CAZNGA010000053.1:0-22587 GCA_964572485.1 uncultured Chitinophagales bacterium | reverse complement strand
AAGCAGTCATTATTGTTGATATTAACAGAAAAATCAACCACACTGATTAGTTACACTTATTTTAATTATTTATATTTTTGGAGATAAATCAATGATTGTCATTAAGTAACTTCTACATCATAAGCAATTTAATAAAAAATGGTAAAAGAAATAATTGGGCGTTTTCTTACTTTAATACTTACTATTCTATCTTATTCAGTTGATTGGAAGTTGGCACTAATTACACCACCATTAGTTTTCAAATTTTATAATCTAACATTTTGTGCTAGAGATAGAATTGCTAAAAGGAAATCTAAATTGATATTAGACATAATTACTCATGCATTCCACTATGGTTACCTGATTTACTCTATTGTAATTTGCAATCTAAATATTGATAAATGGTATTCTTGGTTAATTGGTATTGCAGGATGGTTAGTATTGGGGCAATTGTTTGGATTTTTATGGCCCAGAAGATGGCATTATGAAAAAGTTGAAGGAGACTTGTAACACTCAAATTACCTGAAAATGTACTTTAGTTTTATATTAGATGTATATTCAATTTTGATTAAATTATTATGATAAAAATCCAACAAGCAAGTTTAAAGTATTTCGAAATATTAGCACATGAATGTGTAAAGGATTTTAATACTTTTTTTTTAGAACTTGATCCATATAATCTAAATTTAGTTGATCTTAAAGGGATGTCAATCGGACAAAGAATGAAAGAGTTTATGATAGCTAGAATAACTTTGGTATTGCTTAATGTATCAAATGAAAGTGAAGAAACAATTACCCATGTCAATAATTGCTTGCTCTATTACTTATATGAATTTAACAAAAAATATTTAACCAAAGTTGAAATCGATAAAAGGGTTATCGAATATGTTGATATCATCAATACACATAAAAATATATCTCGTCTAAGTACTAAAGAGAAATATGCCAAGAAATATTTTGAAGTAATATTCCAAGAGCATATTTCTTTTATTTATTTGGCTCCACTTAAAGATGAATCTGCATTAGGCCGTTTTTCAAAAAAGGTAAAAGCTGAAAATCTTATTCTTCTCAATCATACCTTCCAATGTATTGCAAAATATAAATTTTCATGGGATTTCTTTTTGAAAGAAAATAATATTGTTGTTGATTATGAGGATTCCTTATGACAATTTGATTTTGTCTTTTACTTAAGATGCCATTGGATTAGTGTGTAAATAACTTCAATTATTAAGGTAATAAATAGTGGTGAGTCGTCTGGAAGATAGAAAATGCGATTTTACGTAATAGACAAATAAAGGAAGCATTTAAAGAATATTAATCAAGGTCATTTTTTCCAAAAAGAGTACTTTAAAATATTTGAAGGAAATAAAATTTACTTGAATGGTTATCTGTTAGAGGATATAAAGTGTTTACAATTCACCAATGGCGCATGCGTCTGTATATCTGCCGCAGGTATGGATAACAAATTACAATGATCAGAGGCCTCATAAAGCCTTAGAAAATAATCACCGATGGATTTAGCACCTTTATAAACTCTAAATTCGGGCACCTTCGCTCTCATTGGGAAAGGCTAACGGGTCTCTGGGTCTTATACCATTACCGTATCGCTGAATATTCGAAATATCAATCCTTCCTTCAAGAATAGTTCCAATTAGGTTAGCACCTGTGAATAATGTATTTACAATATTACAATTTTCAAAATTCGCATTTGTGAGGTTTGCGCGAGTCAAGTCCGCATCAACGAAACTTGCTTTTTCAAGATTTGCACCTGAAAGATTGGCGCCAGTCAGATTGGCAATCACTGGATTTGTTAGACGATAAGGATTAAATGTAGCTGATTGCAAATTGGAGTTAGAAAGATCTGCGTCAGTAAGATCAGCGCCATCAAATTTTGCATTTTTAAGGTTTGCTGCATAATCTGATGATATTGACCACCCCCCCCCTAAGCAGTGTAGCGGTTCAAACTAAAGTGGAATAAAAGTTGACACTCAATGAACATATATTTGCGATTTAAAATAATACATATTATCTTTATACGAGTATTCAATAATACACAGTAAGCCCACCATTTATTATTTAACGGCTCTCACAAATAGTATGTTATGAAAAAAATAATCTTGATCTCATTGATCCTGGCATTGCCAATTCTCCTTACCGCTCAAGAAAAAGTGAAGGAAAAAGTGAAACAAAAAGAAATTGGTTTGGCATTCTATGGCCTTACCCATTTTGGATTCACCTATAGAAAAGGGAACACTAAATCGGTATGCCGCCTCAGCGCACTTATTGCTTCAGGAGAGCATTCTGAAACAGATTATTACGGTGACTATATGTCTGAAAATTCTTTTTCCTGTGGTTTTCAAATTGGCAGGGAATTTAGAAAGCCTATAAGCGATAACCTTGAATTTCGATATGGCATGGATCTTACATTTTTCTATAGCTATTCAATAGATTTTTCTAATCGATCAAATAATTCAATTAATTACAGCCGCTCAGATATAAGGATCAGATACGAAGAAGGATTGGATCTTATCTTTGGATTAAATTATGTATTGAATAAGAAATTTATCGTTGGAGTCGAAATATTACCTTCCATTAATTATTTCAAAACTAAGAACAATTGGAGAACTAACTATTCTACTAATTCCATTGCCTATTCAGGAATTTCTTACGGGCTATCGACTACTTCAGCGATGGTATCATTTTGTTATAGAATTATCAAATAATTCCACTAACTCAATTCATCATACTTTTCGATGGAAGAAGAAATGGCAATCTTTATCCCACTAATTCCAACGAAAATTCTACAGAAGTTAGTAAGTTTACCCGCCAATATGATCTGAAAACATAATAAATTCCACTATTGAAAAAGCCAATCTTCACAAAAAGCTGCTTAATATTGATCTTGGTTCTTGCAATAGCAGGAAGTTCTTTTGCGCAATCAGCAGATTCTATACAAGCGGCTACCCTGTTGCGCAATGAAGGAAAATTTGATGAAGCGCTCGCACTAATAAGTGCTTACGAAGTAACCCACCCAGATAATATTAATACGATTCGTCTACATGGGCAATTACTTTATTGGCTTAAAGATTACGAAAAGGCAGATGAATATTTACAAAATGCAATTACCAACCACCCTAATAATCATTTGATCAAGCTTGACCTGGCTTCCATTCTTTATGAACTTGGGCAATTGAACCGTGCACAACGATTGTTCGAAGAAATTCTTGAAAAAGATCCTACGAATATTGATGCACTGATGATATTAGGAACCATCGAATATTGGCATTACAACTATAGAAAAGGATTAGCGTATTTTGAAAAGATCATTCAAATTGACAGCTCAAACGCAGCTGCCTTACATATAATATTAGATATTAAAAAGATCATTGGACCTGAGTTCTATTTTTCCGCTGCCTACTTCAAAGATAATCAACCTTTGGACAAGATGAATTCTACCATTAAATATAGCTGGTATAGGTCGCCAATAATAGGTCCGGCAATTTCCGTGGATATGGTGCGTCATTTAAGACACCCTTCACTTACCAGCTCCTTATGGTTGCAATTGGAGAACCGGTCATTCTTTCAAAAAGCCAATATTAACTCATCTATTTCTTTGGGTGGTTTTAAACATCCTGCAAAAAAAGATATGCGCGTTACCGGGAAATTGGCCTTGAAAAAAACGCTGTTTAAACATTTGATTATTGGGGCTGAAGGTGTTCATTCGCCCTATTTATATACATTACCAAGTTTGGAGACGCCTATTTTTACGGATGGTTATTCTGTAAGTGTTTCCTACAACCGATCTGAAAGATGGAACAGTAAGGCCGGTTACAACTTACAAATATTTCCTGACGACAATTCTTCGGTGAATATATTTGGTTGGTTGCTTGCTCCTCCCTTAAAGTTAGCTTCTGCTCAATTGCGATTTGGGTATGGATTCAGTTTTACCGATACAGAAAAAGATCGTTTCATTCTTGATAATGAAGCATCTGACACGACCATCGGGCCTACCTCAAATTTTAATATCGTAGGTGCTTATGATCCTTACTATACTCCTCAAAATAATTATGTCCATTCACTTTTAACTACTTTGCAATTGAAGCTGGCCAAATCTGTGACATTGAAAGTAAATGCAAATATTGGTGTATATGCTACCATTGACCAACCCTATATTTTCTCGCCAGTCATTGTTTCAGGGAAAGCTGTGATAATAAAGGATTACTATATCAATCAGTACAATCCATATACCATTTTAAGTACCCTTTCCATTGATCTAACACAAAAAGCAGTGCTAATTGCATCACATTCCTATGAGAAAACAGCCTTCTATAGTTCAAACAATATTGAGATCGGATTAAAAAGAAAATTCTTCAATGCACAACAATGACTCTAAAGACCTATGGTTGAAGCGCAGGTCTAAAGGAGTTGGTGCTATCAACCGGTTTATCCTCATCGCTCTGATCGGAACGGGGCTTATCAGTATTTTCAGGCTGGCAGATTGGTGGTTTCGCGCAGAACATGTTGGATCCGTCTTCCTCTATATTTTGCTCTCACTGATCTTCTGGTATGGCATCTTAAGAATGATCCTGATGTGGGCAAATAATTTAGGGCTAAGGAGGGCTGAACATAAGGTTGCTCCTGAAAACTTGAGGGTAGCCATTTTCACTACAAGTTCTCCAGGGGAACCACTTTCTATGTTTGAAAAGACCCTTGAGGCATGCAGTAATATTAAATATCCCCATACCACTTATCTACTTGATGATACAGCTGATCCAGGATTTCGACAGGTCGCCGAAAAACATGGGGCTGTCTGGCTGGAATTGATCGGGTTGCCTGGAGCTAAAGCCGGAAAGATCAATAGAGCTCTTGAGCTCACCGACGAAGATTATATCCTTGTGCTGGATCCAGACCACATTCCTTTCCCTAATTTCTTGGATGAGGTCCTTGGTCAATTCGAGGATGAAAAGGTTGGCTTTGTACAGGTATCGCAGGGTTATTATAATCAATACCGTTCCTTTGTAGCCAGGGGAGCGGCTGAGCAGACCTATGCTTTCTATGGTCCAACGATGATGGCACTTTACGGGCACAAGTCAACGGTTGCTATTGGGGCAAACTGTACCTTCAGACGTAAAGCCCTTGAATCTATTGGGGGTCATGGCATAGGCTTAGCAGAAGACCTTGTCACATCTATTCGCCTTCATGGGGCACATTGGGATTCGATCTATATTCCTAAAGTGGTGAGTAGAGGTTTAGTACCTGAAGACCTTGGATCCTTTTGTAAGCAACAGCTCAAATGGGCAAGGGGCGTTCACGAGATCCTCTTCTCTGAGATCCCTCATCTTTTTAGAGAATTGAACTGGTGGCAACGGATCACATATTTGGGTATCGGCACCTACTATTTGGTGGGAGCCACTACCTTCTTTTATCTGATCATTCCCTTTCTATTCTTTTGGTCCGGCATCTTACCTGCTCAGATGAGTTTCGTTGAGTTCCTTTTGTATGCTACTCCCGTATTTATCATCGCATTGACCATTTACTTGTATATGCAACAATGGCTATGCCATCCTGAGACTGAGCGGGGGCTCCATTGGAGAGGTATGATCTTGAAATTTGCCTGCTGGCCGGTTCACTTTTTAGGATTTCTGCTGGCAGTGATCAATGCAAAGATCCCATACATCCCAACGGCAAAAAAAGCGGTCAAAGGTTTTACACCATTTACCCGCCCACTTATCATTCATATTCTTATTTTTACGGTAACAATAGCTATTGTGGCCTATTCAAGAAGATATATCATTCCCGAAAGCGAGCTGATCTTATCCGGGGAAAAGACGTGGGGCATGATCGGTTTTGCAACAGTTGCTGTTCTTATGGCTATTGGAGGCGTTTATGGTGCGTGGCAATCACGGAATCTGCCCACAGATGATCCGTGGGATACTATTGACATAAAAAACATTGGGAATAAATAGAAAATTGTGAAAGGAAAAATGAAAAGAACCCTGATCACCATCACAGCTATTCTGCTGAGCATTGCGATTGTTGTGCTATTTACCTATATCGGTGACAAAACGCGAGGTCCGTTGGAAGATCTTTTTTCTAAAACAAGTTCCACTGTAAGCGATATTGAGCAAAACCTTTTTATGGATAGTCGTGAAGGGCGAAGGGCTGAATCTTTGCGATGGTTTACTGCATATCGAAAAGATCTCAGGAAACTATCAGATCCAGACACCATATTTTTAGGCGCCTTTGACAATCGTACAGAGGAATCATTTGAAAGCATCATTTCCCTTGAAGATAGTTTACAGATAGTACTTCCTATCATACACATTTATACAGCATGGGGCAGCAGCCGCAATCAAAAATTCCCAGAACTGCATGTTAAGACCATTATAGAATTGGGGTCACTACCATTTATTACCTGGGAGCCATGGTTATCAGATTTTGATGAAGAAGCGCATCCCTATTTACCCGAAAAAGAAAAACGAGACAAAAATGGTCTAATCGCAATTGCCAATGGGGATTACGATTTTTATATTGATAAATGGGCTGCAAATGCAAGAGATATCGGGGAAGTACTTTTTATCCGTTTTGGCCATGAAATGAATGATCCCTATCGTTATCCCTGGGGTCCTCAAAATAATAAAGCAGAAGACTTCATTGCTGCGTGGCAGCATGTTGTCGATCGCTTCAGAGCTTTAGAAGCTTATAACATCATTTGGGTATGGGCTCCTCATCCGGCTTATGGATTCTATGATGCCTATTACCCAGGAGATGATTATGTGGATTGGTTAGGCGTAGGTACATTAAATTATGGTACAGTTGCTGTTTGGTCACAATGGTGGAGTTTTCAAGATATCTTTAAAGGCTGTTATGAGCAACTGGCAGATAAAAATAAACCGATCATCATTACTGAGTTCGGTAGTTTACCTATTGGAGGAGAGCGGGATATCTGGTATGAAGAAGCCCTTTCCACCCTGCCGGCTCAATATCCTATGGTAAAGGGGGTTATTTTCTTTCACTCCAAAGATGATAATACGACTACTTACAAATCCTTGGATTGGTATATCAAAGATGATAGTTTAACCATTCAAGGCATTATACGTGCTTTTGGCAAATGGTCCGTAATAGATAGTTCTACAATTGCGCCTATTTAACTGATTTAATATCTTTTTCTTGCTCGTTCCTATTATATTCTATTAAAACAAATGCATTTTATTGAAATACTAATAATATGAACGAACGTTCATTCATAGAAATAAAACCAACAAAAAAAGGGCTACTTTTGCAAAACAATAGCAGCCCTCAGGTTGATCAGTCTCTACCTTATTTCTTCACAAAGATGAACCTGGTAATAAAAATACCCTGCTTGTCATCCTTACTTCCTTTACTTTCAACGCCAGCAGCAACGGAAAACAGTGTCCATCCTTCCTTTGCCATATCATTCAACTTAGAAGTGATCAGCGCATCGTTTGAAGCAATATTCTGCATATTGATACCAACACCACTGTAAAAGTTGAGTAGCTTTGTTTCATCAAGCTTATCGATCTTAGCTTCGGAACGTTTGACGTCACCTGACTTAGAATCTTTTCCACCAGTTCTTGCAGTGGTAAATTCCTTAACTTCCATTGGTTGCTGATGGTGTACAATACGAGAACGGCCAATTCCCATAGGAACAATAGACTCGATCACTGTAACTATCATGTATTCCTGAGCATCTGCACTAAAGATCAGGCCTACCATTAAAAGGCTTAATAATAGTAATTTTTTCATCTTAATAAGTTTTAGTATTTTACCTACTCTTACGATTTTCGGCATACTCGCTCTACTCTTTTGTTTCAGATGGCTTTTCAAGGATCCCCATCATTTTATTTGATATGGGAAGATAGTCCCATTTAAGTCTATGCTAATTTCTATTTTTTCTACCAGGTTGCTTCACATAAAAGTAACAATTTTATATAAAAATATTATAAAAATCTTAATACCAAATAAAAGACTACTCCTTACTGGCAGCACACTATTTCAAATTTAGTAAGTACCCGGAGAAAATAATCATAAAATAATTTGGTTTTCAGGAAATTGTATTGTATATTTGTAATTATTATAATTTTATACTTATTATATTTTAATGAATCCACAAGTTGAAAATATCGGATCCCATTTAAAAGCGCATGGCCTGAGACCCTCCTATCAAAGGATCAGGATCTTTGACTACATAGCTACCATGAAGAATCACCCTACGGTAGATATGATATATAAAGCGCTTATTACTGATATCCCAACACTCTCAAAAATGACAGTATATAATACGCTGAAACTTTTCATTGAAAAAAAGATTGCTACATTAATAAGTATTGAAGATAGCGAAGCACGATATGATGCAGATACTTCATTACATGGCCATTATAAGTGTATGCAATGTGGGATGATCTATGATTTTGATATTGAAACATCAAGCTTTGCTTTAAATGGCCTGAAGAATTTTGAAATTGATGAAACTCACATATATATTAAAGGAACTTGTAAAAAATGTTTAACAAATAAAATAAATTGAAATGGAAACTTTAATCGGAAAAAAAGCGCCGGAATTTTCCGCTGCTGCGGTAGTTAACGGGTCAGAGCTCGTTGGTGATTTCTCACTTGAGCAATACAAAGGTAATAAGGAGGTGATCTTCTTCTTTTATCCTCTTGACTTTACTTTTGTGTGCCCTACTGAACTGATCGCATTTCAGGAAAAATTGGCCGAATTTGAAAAAAGAAATGTAGCTGTAGTCGGCTGCTCAATAGATTCACAATATTCTCATTGGGCCTGGCTGCAAACAGAAAAGAAAAATGGAGGCATCAAAGGTGTCACTTATCCATTAGTAGCTGACCTCTCCAAAACTATTGCAGAGAACTTTGGAGTGCTTGCCGGACAGTATGATTGGGATGATGACGGAAATGCCATTTTTGAAGGAGCACCTGTGGCATATCGCGGTCTATTTCTCATTGATAAGGAAGGAGTTGTAAGACACTCAGTGATCAATGATCTTCCACTGGGAAGAAATGTTGATGAAGCCCTTAGGATGATAGATGCCTTGCAACATTTCGAAGAAAATGGTGAAGTATGTCCTGCCAACTGGAATCAAGGAAGTGATGGTCTCGAAGCCACTTCAGAAGGTGTTGCAGAATACTTGGCTACTCATTAATAACATTAAAACAGATATCATGAAAATAAATAAATATGAAGACATCTCTGTCATTGACAAAGAAGCAAAAAAAGATTACATCGACAGACATTCAGCGTTCGTCAAATGTGATGCTTCAGCACAGAAAGGTGAAAAATTCAAAGTAAAAGTAAAAGTAGGTGACGAATACTCCCATCCTGATGATTTCGATCATTATATCGCATGGGTTCAGTTGTGGGACGGCGAAAAAATGCTTACTCAAACGAACTATACCCCCGGGGTATTAGCGAATGAACCTAACCAGGTGGAAGTTGATTTTTACATTGTACCTACAAAGAAAATGAACTTAACAGCAACTGCGTTTTGCACAAAGCACGGATTTTGGGAAAGCGATAAAATGGAAGTAGAGGTTAACTAAAATTAAGATATTGCTTTATTTTTTTTTGGGTTTTAATTCAAGGCAGAAGAGACTGGACTATCCAATGCTCTTCTGCCTTTTTAATCAGAAACATCAGTTACTGTAGAATTACAAATTTCTTTTTAATAATTCTGTCCTCTGCCCTAAAGAACACAAAATATACCCCCTGTACAAGATCGGATACATCAATATGTAGGTCACCATTGCCATCTGCAATATAATAGTTTGAGGTAGATACTTCGTTCCCAAGGATATTGACAACGTGTACAGATATTTTCCTACCCCCATTATTATTATTTAAAATGACATCAAGATATCCTGAATTAGGATGTACATATAAGCTACGTATTCCCAAATTGGAATTGTTGCTATTGTCATCAATTCCACTAGGCCAGGTTGTAAAAATGCAGTAAAAGACTGTGGTATCATTTGAAAGGTCACTATCTCCTGAAAGTTCGGTAAATGAAGTCCCATTCTTTGACGATGAACTTGTAATCCATTGCTTTTGACTAAAGGTAAAATCCATGGTTGCTCCTGCTGTCAAAGTTCCGGTATACACTTCATAAAGTGGATTATTATTCCCGGCTTTAAATACTATAGGGAAGCTACTTGCATCGGAAGCACCAAAGTTCTGCACTTTAACAGTGACAGTATATGAATCATTCATATTCCAAGCAGAGCTATCCGGTGGAGATACAACCTGTGTCACCCCTACGTCTTGCGAAAAGACGGTTTGTCCTGCCAGAAAAGCAATAATTATAAGTACGGTGGCCCATTGTAAAAATCTCTTTTTCATATTACATAATTTATGAGTGTTGAATAACTGCAATTTTCTCTTTAGTAAAAGCAAAAAATAAATTTAGGTATTTTTAATTAAATCCCCTAAAATTGGCAACATCCTACTAAGTATATTCATCATACCGATCGATCTCCTCCCCACTCGAAGAGGAAAATAGTAATGCCCCCATCATGATCAAGTTAGTTCCGATGATCACTAAAAAGATCAAATCTATATGAAGGTTCTCAATCAAATACTTTTCAGGTATGGAAAAGAATAAAAGTATGGTGATCAATCCCCTTGGGCTGATAAACAATTCAGGGAAGATCCTACTTTGAAAAAGAAGAGTCAAGTTCATAAACCGCACGAAATAAAGTGCGATCAATATCAAAATAGCGATCGTATATACCTGCGGATTGGTTAATGAGGACAGGACAATGCTCATTCCAAAAATAACAAAGAAAAAGGTTCGGACCAGGAATGCCGTCTGAGAGGTAAATAGCTTAAAATTCTCTAAGATCCGTTCATAGGTTCCCGGATTAATGGCCTTTTTTAAAAATCCTATAAAGAACAGGTCCTTATTATTAATGATCACCCCAAATACTAAAATGACGATCAGAGATGAAAGATGAAATAGTTTACCAATAGCAAAGATCAATATCAATAGTGCAAATATTAGGAAGTAATTAATGTGGCTCAATACTTTTTGAAAAAGCACCACGATCAGCATAGTAAAGATCACAGCAATGGCGGCTGTAAATCCAATATTCATGGCGGAGGTCTTAAACACTTCCATATGATCTTGGGTATTTAACAGATCAAGCAGCAAATAGAAAATAATGATCCCCAATATATCGGAGAAAGTAGACTCATAGATCATGAACTCCTTCTTATTGGAGGCTAATTGAAAGACGCTTGTGATAATGATAGAGCTGCTCATGATGGAAAGGGGTATCGCATAAACAAGAGCAATATAAACTGATATGTCCAAAAAATAACTTATGATGTAAGCCACGACATATGAAGTAAGCAGTAATACTATTAGAGCCGTTACAAATGACTTCCAAATAATTGGCCATTTTTCTCTTGTCAACTTTAGATCAACCGCTGCTTCTAAAACGATCATAATTAGACCGATAATACCTAATATCTCCAAAGCAGGTAATAGGTTGAAATTCCCGGCAATACCATAATAAGAGAGGGACTCTTTTGCAACTATTCCTGTGATAATCAACATCAGCACTGCAGGCACCCGGGTCTTTCTTGCAATCAGATTGAAAATATAGCTAAGAATGACAGTTGAAGAAAAGAAGATAATAAACCAATATGAACTTTGAGAGTCTGGCATAATATAGGTTCAAGAAAATTCTACATAATATAAGATGGTTGGCAAGATATAAATTCTAAGCGAGAGGGAACCAATTAATGGGACACTTTTTTTGTTTGCAGCCAAAGCCTAATTCAAAATGGTATAAATTATTAAGGATTATTGGCACATTCAAAAATATTTTCATTAAAATTGTATCAACCTATGGAAGTTCTGGAAAACCACTCGCTCTTACCCTATAATTCATTCGGAATTGATGTTAAAGCCAGGTATTTTATAGAGATTAATGATCTTGATTCGCTTCAAGAGATCATTCATTCTCCAAAGTTCAAGAATACATCAAAAATCGTTATTGGCGGGGGTAGCAACATCCTGTTCACTAAAAATGTTGATGGCTTAGTGCTACGCACTACGATAAAGGGCATTGAGCAATCATCAATAAAGAATGATTTTATCATCAAGTCAATGGCCGGAGAGGTTTGGCATGATCTTGTCCTCTATTGCCTTGACCTTGGCTTGGCCGGAATTGAGAATCTATCATTGATCCCCGGATTAGCTGGAGCTGCTCCTATTCAAAATATTGGAGCTTATGGTGTTGAGTTCAGTGATATCTTTGAGAGCTTAGAAGCAGTTGATCTACACACAGGGGAGCTTACTCGCTTTACAAAAGCAGATTGTCAATTTAGCTATCGAAGGTCTATTTTCAAAGAAGAATTACAAGGAAAATTATTTGTTCTTTCTATCAATTTGGCGCTCAAGAAACATGCTAAAACGAATGCAAAATATGGAGATATCCTTCAAACATTAGAACAAATGGGTGTGGATGAAGCAACTCCAAAGGCAGTAAGTGAAGCAGTTTGTAAGATCAGAACCTCAAAGCTCCCCGATCCTGAAAAGTTTGGCAATGCCGGCAGTTTTTTTATGAATCCCGAGCTTGAAATTTGCCGTTTCCACGCGCTACAAAAGGAATATGCTGATATCCCTAATTATGCCGGTAGTTCAGGAATGATAAAGGTGTCAGCGGGTTGGATGATCGAGCAATGCGGATGGAAGGGAAAGCGATTAGGAAACGCCGGCGTATATAAACACCATGCCCTTACACTGCTTAACCATGGGGGTGCTACCGGGAAAGAGATCGTTGCCCTTGCCCAGGAGATCAAAGAGTCTGTTCAAAAAAAGTTCAATGTGACTTTAGAGGAAGAGGTAAATCTGCTTTGATATCTGAGGATCTGTTTTCCTCGATCACCTCAGCGACAGGGCTAAAATAATACGTTTTTTTTGTGTTCACTTCTACACACTTGAATCTTTTCCTGAGTCTTTCCCCTTTTTGAAACAACCGGCCATTGTGTATTTTAAAATAAGTGTTGGTATCCAGGTCTTCCAACATCCGAAAATCGTTATCTTCATTATTGTATTTTCTCAATATTCGATTAAGATCAAGGTTATTACTACTCGTAGCAGTGATCTTTTGTAGATCATTCTCAAGTTCAAAAGCCAGGTCCTTAGGAAAAGCCTCGATCCTGATCAGGTAGGTCATTAAATACTTAAATATCCTTTTCCACTCCTTTCCATGCGGCTTGACCTTGCTTCCATTCTCCTCATATACCAAAAGGTGTGCAAACTCATGAAGGAAGGTGATCAGAAATCCGTATTTATTCAAATCGCCATTTACGGTAATTCGATGTGTCTTCCCCCCACGAGGTATTCTATAGTCTCCTAATTTTGTGTGTCGTTTCTTAGATATCCTTACCTCTATATTATAATTCGAGATCCAGTCAAGAACTTTACTTTGGGAAGGTTTGGGCAAATGTTGTGCAATATCTTCTCTCAACTCTTACTATTTGGCTTTGTGAGGCCCATCCTTGTTAGCTTTGCTAAAATATAGGTCTCAAAAGTGGTGAAAATAACGTACATAATGAAAAATGGGATGATAAAATATAGGTCTCCGGGAGAAGCTAGTTTGTAATAAGCCAGGATAGAAAGCACACAGAGAATAAATTTTCCCATTAATGAACCAAACACATGAATAATAAAGCGAGCATTGCTCTTATTCTGTATCCCGGCAATGGCAATATAATGAACAAAGATCGTAGTGAAAAAGAAAAATGCCAAACAGAGCCATGAGACCTGTTGCAATTTCGCAAAAAACTCAAATAAGCTCAACAAAGAAATGGTCACACCAATGACAAGTGAGATGATTATGAGCTTTTTAATAAATTGGATCCCTTTCATAGCTTACTTATTGACTTCCTTGATCATAATATACATCGAAATCAAAACTCCACTCACTGACAAGACCAAGGTGAAAATAGGAAAAGAAGTATTGAGGTGTTGGTCCACTTTTATTCCTCCATATGAACCCATGAAAATTATTGCTAACATTTGAAAAGCAAGGCCGGAAAATCTCCCATAAGAGCTATAGGACTTCCTTTTTGACTTCAGTGGCGATTGTTTTTTCATCTTTTATATCTTTGGTGCCACCCATTTTGCAAGTACCGTTGAATGTGGCTCCTGCTTCAACAACCAATTTAGAAGAAACAATATCCCCTTCAATTGTAGAATTTCCTTTTAAGAAGAGTAAATCGTCAACATCCAGACAACCCATAACAGATCCTGAGATATCCGCATTCTTACAACTCACGTCCCCATCAACCACACCTTTTGGTCCAACGACTATTTTAGAGTTTGATGTAATAAGTCCTTTCACTTTTCCATCAATCCTCATATCTCCACTGCAATTTACTTCACCCCTGATAGTTGTACCTTCTCCTATAATATTAATAGAGGAAGGAGGAGGCAGTGTACCATTTTTAGGCAACTTCCCATTACCATTTTTACTTAACATTTATAAAGAGTTTAGTTAAAAACAATATAATCTTTTGGGTCAAGTGGTTTACCAAGTTCCCACAATTCAAAGTGTAAATGCGGCCCTGTAGTAAGCTCCCCACTATTTCCAATTATTGCAATAGCATCGCCCGCTTTAACAAAGTTACCAACTTTATTCAATAAAACAGAATTATGTTTATAAAAAGAGATCAGATCATTAGTATGTTGAATACCAATGATATACCCTGTCTCTAATGTCCATGATGCTATAATTACCGTCCCATCAAGGATTGATTGAATCGTCTCATTTTCCGCAGCTACGATATCTACACCATAGTGCTCCTTATCCTTATCGAATTCTTCCGTGATATACCCCTTTAAGGGGGTGAAAAAGGAGAAATCAGCTATTGATCGGGTATTCGTGGATCTATTACTAAAATTCAAGTTAAATCGCTGTACTCGCTCCATTTCAACACGAAGCAAGGAATCCTCCTTAGAGATCTCATATTCATCAGGGGTTAAACTCCTTTTTGGCAGATTACCCTTCTCATAACTGCCTGTATCCACTTGCCCGGAAATAATATTTATAAGGTTCTCGCGATAAGTACGCTGCGCTTTTACGTTCCTTTCCAGCGAATCCGCTTTAAGTTTTAATAGCACATAGTCCTTACGTGATTCAACATCTCCATATCCGGGGATATATTCTTTGGCAGGAGTTAAAACTATGATTGATACAATAACAACAATAAGGATAATTAGAGTTGTGCTCATCAACGCATATACGTTCATACGTGATAATTTGAAGGATATTTGCTCTTCAAAAGTATCATCATTGAGTACAACTAACCGGTATTTATTCCGGAGTCGATCCAATATTCTTCTACTTCTTTTTTTTGTTGCCATCAAATACTTTGTATTATTAGTGATTATTTATACAAAAATGAAATATTTTTACATAATATTAGTTATTAAATAAACTGAAGACACTATAATTTGAAACGTTCCGGCTATATCATTAGTATTTTCTTTATTGCTTTATTTCTTTTTGGAAGTTGCTCAGCTAAAAAGAAGTCCAGAAGCAGTACGCCATCAAGGGTAAAGGTCTTATATCATGACATTACAGCACGGGATAACGGATACTTCAATGCAAAGTTAAAATTTAACACGAGCATTAAAAAATTAGCGGCTCAGCATAAGGACAATTACGAAGAGATCCTTCCACTTGATAAATTTGGGACCAAAGATGATAGAAAGACCTTTTCCTCAGACATGGATGAGATCATCAAAAAGTCCTCAGCAGTTATACAATTTAAGAAAACCAGTAAGTGGATTGATGACAGTTATTTGCTGATAGGAAAAGCCAATTACTTTAAAAGTGAACTCGATAATTCTATACTTACTTTTCAATACATCACACAAGAATTTAAGGAAGGGATCAGAAATGTGGAAACAAAAAAGGATAAAAAGAAATCAAGCAGCGTAAAAAAAGGGAAAAAGAAGAAGGGAAAGAAAAAGGGTAAAAAAAGGAAGAAACGGAAGAGGAAGAAAAAGAAAAAAAGTAGCTCTTCAGCTAAAGAGAGCAGTTCTAATGCAAAAAAGGGTGGCAAGTCCGAAGAAGATAAAGTGGAAAAGAAGGGGTTTTTACATTTCATTAAACACAAACCCATAAAGGAAGAAGCATTCTTTTGGTTGATCAGGTCCTATATAGATATCGGGAAATATACTGAGGCTGATATACTTGTGGCCATGGCAAGAGGGAATAAAGAAATGCCAAAAAAATTAAGAGACAACCTCGAGAAGATCCATACTTATCTATTTTTGCAGCAGCAAGAGTATCAAAAAGCAATTTCGCCATTAAAACGATGTATAGAGCTTACCAAAAATAAGAAGATCAGGACAAGATATACCTTTATTTTAGCTCAGATCTATCAGAAATTGGGCAACAAGCGATTTGCCCAGGAAAACTTCGAGAAGGTATTGAAACTCAACCCGGATTATGAAATGGAGTATTATGCTAAAATAAATTTAGCTCGTAGTTATGATGCTGAATCCGGTGGGTCCAGTAAAGAAATAAGAAGAATTCTAAACAAATTGGTAAGAAGTGACAGGTATGAAGAATTCAGAGACCAAATCTATTACGCATTGGCGGAGGTAGCCCTCAAAGAAAAAAACGTCCCTGAAGCTATTGAGTATCTTAATCTCTCTGTGACAAGCAGCATGCAAAATGAAAAGCAGAAAGGTCTTTCTCACCTAAAACTGGCAGAACTCTATTTTGACCGGGAGAATTATGTATATGCACATAAGAATTATCAGAAAGCGGCTACTTTTCTACCTAAGGAGTATGAAGATTATGATGAGATCAGGAAAATGAATGATATTCTTAGAGAATTAGTAGCTAATATTAATATTGTTCAACGAGAAGATAGTTTACAGAGAATAGCAGCTATGCCTGAAAATGAAAGAGATAATTATATCACTAAAGTGATCGAAAAGATGAAGAGAAAGGAGTACAGCAGTTATGGGACTCAGGGTGAAGGCAGTGGTGACCAGGGTGGTTTCCCGGGGGCAACCACTGATGGAACAGATGGTGGAGAAGGAGAAGGCGAAGGAGCACAAATGCCAGGCAATACTACTGCACCGATCTTAAGTGCAAGCAAAGGTAGTGTGTGGTATTTCTATAACCCGGGGGCAAAATCAAGAGGAATTGTTGAATTCAGAAATACTTGGGGAAACCTAGCACTGAAGGACGATTGGCGAAGAAGCAACAAGAAAGAAGAAATGGGCGGAGAAGAACAATTCATGTCTGAATTTGGTAGTGAAGAGAACAAAATATTGGAAGGATATAATCTGGAGGACATCATTTTACAGCTTCCAATTTCTGAAAGTGACAAAAAGGTATCCAACGATAAAATAATTCAGGCGCTCTACAATATGGGGGATATATATAAATCGAAACTCAAGAATTATCCAAAAGCGATAGAGACATTTGAGTCATTACTTGACCGCTTTCCCAACAACACTTTTAGGCTCCAGGCCTTATATAATCTGTACCTGCTTTATGATAATGCAACCGCAAGCCCGGGAAAGAGAAATTCTTGCAAGCAATCTATACTCAGTGAATTTCCTGAAAGCATCTTTGCAAAGTTGATCATGGATCCTGATTATCTACTAAAGGCAAAGAGCGAAAATAAAGAACTGCAAGATTATTATGAAATCACTTATAATTTCTTCACATCAGGTAAGTACTGGGAAGTTCTGAAAAGGAAAAAGACGGCTGCCAGAAATTATCCTGATAACTTCCTTCAGCCAAAGTTTGACTTACTGGAGGCATTAGCCATTGGAAAAGTAAAAAAACAGGATGTCTTTGAAAAAGCGCTCATTGCTATTACTGAAAAATACCCAGACGATGAAGTCAAATTAAGGGCGGAGGAGTTGCTATACTTCCTCAATCCTAAGAAATATAAATTAGGTAAAGGAAGTAATTTGGCCAAATATGGGAAAAGTGATCCCAGGGAAAAATACACCTATGATGAGAAAGCAATTCACTATTTGGGGATTCTATTCCTAACATCAGAATCAAATATTACTAAGAAAGTATCTGGTGGTTTATCCAATTATAATCGTGTAAATCACAGTCTCGATAATCTTAAATTGAGCAAAATGCTTTATGAAGAGGGGAAGCAATTGCTACTCGTCAAAAGATTTACCAATAAGAAAAAAGCTTTTAGTTACTATGAAGATATCCTGGCAAATAAATCTATCTTTAAAGGTATTACAAGCCAAGATTATAAAGTATTTATTATATCAAAGAAAAATTTCTCCTACTTTTATAGCAAGAAGGATCTTAAGAACTATTCTATTTTCTTTGAAGAGAACTATAAATCAGAGTAATTGAGTAACAAGAGCAGTAAAAGCCGAACAAAGAGATACAATATTAAATATGTCCTCATATTTTGGAGTGTTGTCATCGGGTTTGCTTCCCTTTTTTGTGGAATCCTTGTTGCTACATCTCTGGGATGGCTAGGTCCTTTGCCCACTTTTGATGAATTAGAGAATCCAAAACCCATCCTGGCTTCAGAAGTATATTCTTCGGATTCAGTACTATTAGGAAAGTACTACTATGCTGAAAATCGCTCCATAACCCATTACAATGAATTATCTCCCAACCTTATTAATGCCTTGATCGCCACCGAAGATATTCGATTTTTAGAACACTCAGGGATCGATACACGAGGATTGCTAAGAGTTGCATTCAAAACGGTGATTCTTGGGATGAATGCAGGGGGTGGAAGCACTATCACACAACAGCTGGCAAAGAATCTTTTTCACGAGCGGCCTAAGAGCAAATATGAGAGAGTGAAGCAAAAATTAAAAGAATGGATCATTGCAGCACGCCTTGAAAAGACCTTTACCAAGGAAGAGATCATCCAAAATTATCTGAACACAGTTGCTTTCAGTGGGCATTCTTTTGGCGTAAAGTCTGCTGCACAGGAGTTTTTCAACACAACTACTGATTCGCTAAAGATTGAAGAAGCAGCTGTGTTGATTGGTATGTTGAAAGCCACCGGAGATTTTAATCCAATCAGGCATCCTGACAATTCTATTGTCAGAAGAAATATTGTCATAGGCCAGATGGCAAAATATGGTTTCATTGAACATGAAGTGGCTGATTCATTAATTGAATTACCGATCACTATCAATTATCACAGTGTGGCCCATGATGAAGGCATTGCTCGTTATTTCAGAGAGCATTTACGGTTAGAGCTTCGGAAATGGTGTAAGGAAAATAATTACAACCTGTACGCCGATGGGTTGAAGATTTATACTACCATAGATTCAAGAATGCAGAAATATGCAGAGGAATCTGTAAAGGAGCATTTAACAGGTTTACAAAAGGACTTCTTTAAGCACTGGGAAAAACGGGGTGATCCCTGGGGAAAAGAGACCAAGTTCTTAAAACAAGCCATGGTACAATCCAAACGTTATCGAAATTTGAAGAGCAGGGGGTTTTCCGAGGATTCAATAATGGCTATTTTTGCTATACCAGATACTATGAGAGTATTTTCCTGGAGAGGTGAAATTGACACAATCATGTCTCCCTGGGATTCATTAAGGTACTATAAATATCATTTACAATCAGGATTTATGGTAATGGATCCTGCTACAGGCCGTATCAAGGCTTGGGTGGGGGGTGCTGATTATAAATACTTCCAATTCGATCATGTGTTGTCAAAGAGACAGATCGGATCCACATTCAAACCTTTTGTATATTCTGTAGCAATTGATAATGGCTGGTCCCCTTGCCAAAAATTACCTAATACACCTGTAACCTTTGAAAAGGGGGATGAATTCGGGTTAATCAAGTCATGGACGCCAAAGAATTCCGATAATAAATGGGAAGGTGAAATGATCTCACTTCAAAAAGGATTGGCTCATTCAATTAATATAATAACTGCCCGACTCATGCAGGAATTAAAACCAGGGCCTGTGGTAGAAAGAGTCAAAAGAATGGGTGTTGAGAGTGAAATACCTCCCTACCCATCTATTTGTTTGGGGACCCCTGACATTTCAGTACTTGAAATGGTTGGCGCTTATGGGACTTTCGTTAATCATGGATTTTACATTAAACCCTCTTTCATCTCCAGAATTGAGGATAAGAATGGCAACGTGATCCCCGGATTCTTACCAAAAAAGGTAGAAGTGATGAATGAGCAGACAGCCTATATCATGATAAAAATGCTACAAAATGTGGTCAATGAAGGAACGGCTATCAGACTGAGGTATCGGTACAAATTCAGGAATGAGATCATAGGAAAAACGGGGACGACACAGGAACATGCTGATGGGTGGTTTGTGGGAGGGATTCCTCAACTTGTATGTGGCGTATGGACAGGTGGAGATGACAGGAGTGTCAGGTTCAGATCCATACAATATGGACAGGGAGCAAATATGGCACTGCCTGTGTTTGCGAATTTTTTAGGAAAAATATTTAATGACTCCACCCTTGCTATCGTACAAGACACTACTTTTATAGCCCCAACCGATCCATTGACCATTGAATTGGATTGCACAAAGTATGTGCAAAAATCCGGCCATGATGCTTTGACCAAATATGAGAATATCTACGATAAGAAATAAGTATCTTTAGCATCTAAATTCCTGATCAAATGGATGCACTCACTGCCTACAAAAAAATTGAACCCTCACTGCCGGGCAGTCCGGGTGTCTATGAATTCTCCGATATTGATCATAAAATTCTTTATGTGGGAAAGGCCAAAAACCTCAGGAAAAGGGTGGCTTCTTACTTCACTAAGAATAAATATGAAAACAATAAGACCAAATTGCTCATCAGCAAGACCAGAAATATTGATTTTACTGTTGTAGCCACCGAACAAGATGCTTTTCTTTTAGAAAACACATTGATAAAGAAGTACCAACCACGATATAATATCCAATTAAAGGATGATAAGACATACCCCTACATCTGTATAAAGAATGAGCGATTTCCAAGAATTTTTCTGACCAGAACGCTGGTACATGATCGGTCAGAATATTTGGGGCCTTACACCTCTGTACGGCAGGTAAGAAGCATACTGTCCTTTCTTATATCCCTGTTTCCACTTAGGAATTGCAATTACCTTCTGTCGGAAAAAAATATCACTGCTAAAAAGTATAAGATATGCCTTGAGTATCAGATCGGCAATTGCCTTGGACCATGTGAAGGACATCAGAACGAATCTACTTACAATGATTCTATTTTTCAAATCAGGAATATTCTTAAGGGTAATATTGCGCCTGTGATTGCCCATTTAAAGAAAAAGTTGCAAGATCATGTAGGTAGTCTGGAATTCGAGCAAGCCAATGAAATAAAAGAAAAGATATCAGACCTTACTAATTATCATGGTAAGTCTTTGGTGGTGAATCCAAAGATCAACAATGTAGATGTCTTTAGTATTCTGAATGAAGAAAAACGAGCTTTTATCAATTACCTGAAAATCTCAAATGGGTCAGTGATTAAGGTCTTTACTTTGCAGATCGCAAAAAAAATGGATGAGAGCAAAGAGGATATTCTTGGTTTTGGAATCAATGAATTAAGGAATAAGTTCAAGAGTACTGCAAAAGAGGTGATTGCTCCATTTTTAATTGATTATCCTGATAAGAGTATCACTATAAAAGTGCCAATAAAGGGAGATAAAGAAAAGTTGCTACAATTATCAAAAAGAAATGTGTTTCACTTTAGAAATCTAAAAACTCCTTCATTTACCAAAGAAAAATCAGATAGCTATACCAGGATACTTGAAAAACTGCAAAATGATTTCAGATTGCCTGTATTACCAACACATATTGAATGTTTTGACAATTCAAATTTTCAAGGCGCTTCTCCAGTAGCATCGGTAGTTGTATTCAAGAATGGTAAGCCATTTAAGCGCGATTATAGGCATTTTAACATCAAAACAGTAGTAGGTATAGATGACTTTGCTTCCATGGCTGAGATCGTCTATAGGCGTTACAAGCGGCTATTAGAAGAGAATAAGACACTTCCTCAGCTAATTGTTATTGATGGGGGAAAAGGGCAGTTAAATGGAGCTATAAAGAGCTTAAAATTGCTAGGGATAAGTAACAAAACTACAGTTAGCGGTATTGCCAAGAAATTAGAGGAGATCTACCTTCCAAATGATCAGCTTCCGTTACATCTCGATAAAAAATCAGAGAGTCTCAGATTGATACAAAGAATTCGTAATGAAGCTCATAGATTTGCTATATCCTTCCATCAATTGAAGAGTAAAAAAGATCTATTAAAGACAGATCTCACATCTATAGAAGGAATAGGATCCAAAACAGCAGAAAGGCTATTAACCCAATTTGGATCTATAAAAAAGATCAAAGACGCCGAGGAGCAAGAGATCGCCGCTTGCATCGGTATGAATAAAGCAAAAAGTGTGATTAGTTACCTAAGACAAGGATAGTTTAGAATGACCACAACTGGTGCTCTGTCTGGAAGAGGAACTTCCTGATCCGTTCACCTGTTTTCGTCAATGCAGCACCCCGTATTCTTAAAAACCATCAAGACCTATCAATTTTCAACCTTTTATTCAAG
>CAZNGA010000052.1:0-22698 GCA_964572485.1 uncultured Chitinophagales bacterium | reverse complement strand
ATCGCTATTGCTAATTCTTTGCTCAAAGAGGGATAGGCGTCTACAAAAGTTTTGTATAAGGCAAAAATTCCAGTAAAAGAGATCAGGGCGAAAATGATAGATATAGGTAGATAAGTGTCAAAAGTTATGATGCCTATAATTGATGCCATTTTTATCAAGAAAAAAGACTGTGGCTCAACTACCATATTGATAGCATTCCATTTATCGTATTTATAAAAAGCGTCAGGAAGATCGAGGGAAGTGGAAAAGAGTAGGTCAATGGCTGATGAAGGTTCATGGGTCAACATAGCCCAAAAAACCTTGGTAGCTTCATAGAACCCAATAGTATCACCACTACCATAATAAAATTGGTACACAAAGCATATTGCAATTGCTCCCAAAACCTTAACCCACATTGCAGGGAAATAATATTTCCTTAAGGGGGATCCTATCTCATATTTTGTTCTGAGGATAAATGAAATGAAGAAAATGAAAAGTAAAAAGAAGGGAGTAATAATGATATCTTTGATATCCATAATTTCTTTATTGGAATCAAATTTATTAAATAGAATTCATATTTTTACTTACAAGTGTGTGGAATAGTTGGTATAATAGCTTTTAAAGATGGGTCCCGAAAGGATTTGTCTCATATTGATGAGGCTGTAAAAAGATTGAAGAGCAGGGGGCCTGATTGTGAAGGGGTGTTCCATCATAATATGGTCAGCCTTGGCCATACAAGACTATCTATCATTGACCTTTCTGATGCTGCTTCACAACCAATGACTGATGAATCTGGAAGATTCACAATTATTTATAATGGCGAGGTATATAATTTTCAGGAATTAAAAGCCGATCTGATAGCACAAGGCGTAAGCTTTGTATCTCAGTCTGATACGGAAGTTATACTAAAACTCTATATTCATGAAGGGGAAGGGTTTCTTCAGAAATTGAATGGTTTTTTTGCATTTGCTATTTATGATAATGTCGAGGAATCGGTATTTATAGCAAGAGACCGTTTGGGGATCAAACCTCTACTTTATTACCATGATAATGAGAAGGTCATCTTCAGCTCGGAGATGAAAGCTTTACTCACATTTCCTATTGACAAAGGAGTGGATGATGTATCATTATATCAATATCTGCAGCTAAATTATATCCCACCGGCTGGAACCATTTTTAATAATGTGACATCTTTACCCCCGGGAACATATATGGTGATCAAGAATGGAAAGATCCAAAAGGAGACCTATTATCGTATCAATTACAATAACGCTAACAGTGAAGCTATTCACCAAACCTATGATGATCAAAAAATCCAATTGGAAAAATTGTTGGATAGATCAGTAAAGGATAGGATGGTAGCTGATGTTCCAATTGGTGCATTTCTGAGCGGCGGAATTGACTCTTCAATTATAGTTGCCTTGGCCTCAAGACACACCAAACAATTAGATACTTTTACAATTGGCTATAAAAATGAGCCTTATTTTGATGAAACAAAATATGCAAATCTTGTAGCTAAAAAGTTCAAGACCAACCATACTGTTTTTTCATTGACCAATGAAGATCTTTATGAGTGCATTCATGAAGTGCTTGATAATATTGACAATCCCTTTGCCGACCCTTCATTGCCAGCAGTGTATATATTGAGCAAGAATGCTTCAAAGCATGTGAAAGTGGCCCTTTCTGGTGATGGAGGCGATGAGTTATTTGCCGGATATAATAAACATAGGGCATTACATAGAGCGATGTCAGGTGGAGTGCTTGCTAATATTGCAACTGCATTGATGCCATTATGGAGGTGGTTACCACGATCAAGAGATGGACAATTGAGCAATCTGGCCAGGCAATATTATCGTTTTGCAGAGGGGATGGCTTTACCTCATAAGGAGAGATATTGGAAATGGTGTTCCTATCTTGGTGAGTCAACTGCACGAAATTTACTATCAGATACCCTCATATCTGCACAAATGCTTGGCAGGTATGAAGAAAGTAAGAAAGAGATATTGAGCCCGCTTGAAGACAAGGATGATCTGAACCAAATATTATTTACTGATACTCAACTTGTTCTTGGTGGTGACATGCTATTAAAGGTTGATGCCATGTCTATGGCAAATAGCCTTGAAGTTCGAGTACCATTGCTTGACCACCACATTGTAGAATATGCATTTTCATTACCTCAAAAGGCGAAAATTGACCATAAACAAACCAAAAAGATACTTAAGGATACTTTTCGTAACCTACTTCCTCAGGAGTTGTATAACAGACCAAAGCACGGATTTGATGTGCCATTATTAAAGTGGTTCAGAACAGAGCTAAAATCCACTATTTTGAATGATATTTTAGCTGATGATTTTATTCAAGACCAAAAGATATTTAATATTGAAGCGGTAAGAACTTTGAAAAAGCAACTATTTTCAAGCAACCCGGGGGATGTCCAAGCTACAATATGGGCGCTGGTGGTCTTTCAGTTTTGGTGGAAAAAATGGATGATGTAGTTTATGTTTGCCGAAGGTGGCAGATTAAATACTTTAACAAATGGGAAATTCCGGCAGGCTAGTGATTTCTTTAGATTTTGAACTTTATTGGGGCGTTCGTGATAGAAGAAGTTGTGGTGATTATAAAGGTAATTTACAAGGGGTAAATGCCGCCATTCCAGCGATTCTCGATCTTTTCAAGGAATATGATATTCATAGTACATGGGCCGTGATGGGATTTTTGTTTTATAAGAATAAAGCAGAGCTGATAGGTGACCTCCCTAGTAAATTACCTTCCTACGCTGATCAGAAATATTCCCCATACCCTTATTTAGAACAATTGGAGGAGATTGCGGAGAGCGATCCAATTCATTTTGCCCCTTCATTAGTTAAGAAAATTTCTGCTACTCAAGGTCAGGAGATCGGAACCCATACTTTTTCTCATTATTATTGCCTTGAAAAAGGACAAAAAGTTGAGGAATTCAAATCGGACTTAAGATCAGCGATCAGCATTGCAGATAGATCAGGTTCTACGACCCAGAGCATTGTCTTTCCTCGGAATCAATTTACTTCCGAATATATTAAAGCGGCTCATGAGTTGGGTATCAAGGCATATCGTGGTAATGAACGATCATGGCTTTATAAAGAAGCCAACACAAAAACAAGCAAATCAATTCTAAGAAGGTCGCTGCGTTTATTAGATGCCTATATTCCCCTTACCGGACACAACACCTATTCGCCATCTGAGATATCCAAAGAGCAACCATTAAATATTCCTTCAAGCAGATTCTTGCGACCTTATTCCGGGGGGCTTCATTTACTGGAATCACTTCGACTAAATAGAATTCTTTCAGATATTACTTTTGCAGCAAAGAATAATCGGATATATCACATTTGGTGGCATCCTCACAATTTTGGAGCCAATTTGGAAGAAAATCTTGCGTTCCTCAAAAAGATTCTGGAACATTACAAGAAACTCAATGGCCAATATGGATTTAAGAGTGCAAATATGAAGGAAATGACATCTTCAATAATTCAACAGAACGAATGAGTACGAGGATCGTCATATTAGCTGTGGATTGCCAATTCACCAATATCCTTTACAATTCGTTAAAGGAGAGATATGAGATTGAGAAAGTGATCATTGAGAGACCAATTCCCAAATCTCAATTTCTTGGTTCACGCATCAGGCGATTAGGATTATCTCATGTTATCGGGCAAATATTGTTTCAATTGCTGATCGTACCTTTTCTCAAGATGAGTTCTATAAATAGGGTTGAGGAGATCAAGGGATCATATCAATTGAATGATATGGATATTGATTCTGAAAAGATATTACACATTGATTCGGTGAATTCCCCAAGTGCGGCAGAGATATTGGAGAAATTGAAGCCGGGGCTGATAATCATCAATGGTACCAGGATAATAAGAAAGGAATTGTTGGATCGAGTACCGACAAAGTTCATTAATATCCATACAGGGATTACACCTCTATATAGAGGTGTACATGGCGGATATTGGGCACTTGTTGATAATGACCCTGAATCATGTGGGGTGACGATTCACTATGTGGACCAAGGAATTGATACAGGGGGTATAATAAAGCAAGGATCAATCAAGACAAATGAGAAGGACAATTATATAACTTATCCTTTTATCCAATTTGGAGTAGGACTTTCGCTTTTAAAAGGTGTGATCAGGGATATTGAGGATGGTATCGTTGAAACTGCATCACCTTCGGGAAGGAAATCAAAGTTATGGTCACATCCTACCTTCTTTGGATATTTGAGACACAGGATCAATAATAAAGTGAAGTAAACTTTAAATAATGGTCAGGATCTTAAGACTCATCAATAGGTTAAATCTGGGAGGCCCGGCTCATAATGCTGCCTATCTTTCAAGATATTTAGCACCTGAATTTGAGACAATTTTAGTTTCAGGAGATAAGGATATTTCTGAAGCCAGCGCTGAATTTATTCTTAAGGAATTAGGGATCATACCCATTTATATTCCTGAAATGCGAAGATCCATTCATCCTTATAGAGATATTATTGCTTACAGAAGGATAAAGGAGATCATTAAAGAGTTCAAACCGGACATTATTCATACTCATGCAGCGAAAGCAGGGGCTTTAGGTAGAATGGCTGCTTTTAGTTGCAACGTTCCTGTTGTAGTGCATACATTCCACGGCCACACATTTCACTCCTATTTTAACCCTGTGATCGCCTCTATTTTTGTTAATATCGAGAGATATCTTGCAAAAAGAAGCACTGCAATTGTCACCATTAGTGAGGGTCAGAAGATAGAATTATGCGAGAAATATAGGATCTGTGAATTGGATAAAGCCAAGGTGATTCCTTTAGGCTTTGATCTCGAAAAGTTTCAGCAGAATACTGATGAGAAAAGAGTAAAATTCAGAAATTTATTTCAAATCGATGAGGATGAAATAGCGATTGGTATAATAGGCAGATTAGTTCCCATAAAGAACCATGAGTTATTTTTAAAAGGAATAAGGCAATTGCAAAGTAAGAGCACTAAAAAAGTAAGAGCTTTTATTATTGGAGATGGGGAATGCAGAGAGACCATTGAAAGAGCTGCTACCGAGATGAATATTGATTTTGTTACGAATGATCAGCCATTTCGAAGAGTTTTTCTGACATTTACATCATGGATAAAAGAGATTGACGAAGTGATCCTTGGTTTGGATATCATTGCCTTAACATCATTGAATGAGGGAACACCTGTAAGTTTGATAGAGGCCCAGGCCGCAAATAAGCCAATAATTGCCTCAAATGTGGGTGGGGTGATAGATACAGTTATACCCGATGATACCGCTATCATTTTCCCTTCTGGGGATGAGAAAAGCTTATCTGGAAATCTGATTAAGCTTGTAGAAAATGAAACATTTAGAAATGAAATAGGTAAAAAGGGTTATGATTTTGTGAAAAGAAAGTTTGCATATGTCAGACTAATTGAAGATATGCGGCTACTGTATCACGATTTGCTAAAAAAATAATTGTAAATACTTATCCGATCTTTTTTGCGTTGATTTAGAACTTGATCATATGAATTAACTTCAATATAATGTCATATGATGTAATGGAACATGATTAAAATAACATGAATGGTAATTGCACCTATTATTCAAATTTACCGTTTACGTAATACTATTATTAAGCTTTTAACTTACTAATTGCTTTATATTATGAAATACTATTTTGTAATTGGTCTAGCAGGCACCCTTTTCCTAACTTCTTGTGGAGGAATGGGGCCCGATATAATGTTCAAGACTCCCAAGAACTTTGTTTCCGCAGAGATGAAATCTGAAGCAGAGAAGGAGTACATTATTCGACCGGGAGACAGATTAAATATTTTAACTTTTGCAAATAAGGGGTATGCCCTTATGAATGTAACTGATGCGATTGCAGTACAGAGACTTCAAACACTTGTTGAATTTAGTGTTACCTCTGAGGGCGTGATAAAGCTACCCTTATTAGATACTGTACGAATTGAAGGATTTACAACCGTTGAAGCAGAAGAGTTTCTCGAGGCAAAATATGCCAATTATTTTGTTGATCCTTTTGTTTTGATAGAAGTAATAAATAGAAGAGTGCTGGTATTTAGTGAGCGGGGAAGAGGGCAGGTGGTAAAAATTCAAAATGAGAATACAAACCTTATTGAAGTTCTTGCCAAAGCAGGAGGTATAGGCAGAACCGGTAAGGCATACAGAATAAAACTTATAAGGCAGAATCCGGGTGATCCTGCCAATCCATTGGTCAAGATAGTTGATTTCTCAACAGTTAGCGGGCTAAAGGATGCAGGTTTAATTGTTCAGGCAAATGATATTATATATGTGGAGCCTGTGATTCGGATCGCTTCGGAAATAACCACAGAACTTAGTCCCTTTGTTGGATTAATAAGCACAGTAACTGGTTTAATAACTACCTATTTGCTGATTACTGAAATCACCAAGTAGTATATGGCTAAATACGACAATAGAAAGATCCTTCACCCTTTACAACGGATTTTTGGAGAAGAATTCAATCCTATTCTTCTGAATATCCTTTTCAGAAGAAGTTTGTTCTGGTGTGTCCTGTTTATCATTATTACTTCAACCATTTCTTATGTTTATTTAAGATATGCTAATGAAGTATACCTGACAGAAGTGACCCTAATGCTCAAAACGGAAAACACCGCGAAAGCACTAGATATTAGAGATTTCGGTGTACTCAGTGAGAGCAAGAAAGGCCTACATAAAGCGAAAGCACTTATAAATTCAGAATTACTGCTATCAAGGACAATTGACTCTTTGCCCTTAGGAACTACCTATTTCATGATAGGGGAGATTAAGGATGATGAATTATACATGAAATCACCCTTTACTGCGACCCTACAAGAAATTGACCCACTCTTATTGGATACAAAGATATTCCTGCATTTTAATAGTGAAACGGATTTTGATATCTTTTATACGTTTGCAAATGAAGTGTATGAACTATCAAGTTCTTTAAATAGCATGGTGATCTTACCTCATTTAAAGGTGAGGATCGATGTCTCTGAGTTGCCAAATGCCTATAGTAAGAACATTTCAGGGAATGACTTTTACATCATATTCCCCAGGAAAAAGACCTTACTAAGTCAATTATTGTACATGGTAAAAGCACGTGTTGTTGATCAAGATGCCAGAATACTTGGTGTGATGGTAGAGAATGGGGATCAATTAAAGGCTGCTGACATTGCCAATGAAGTAGCCAATAGTTATCTGGATTTCAATAGAGAAAAGCAAATTGAGAGTTCAGATAAGATCCTTGTATTTATAGATGAACAGTTGAATGAAGTAAGTAGCCAACTTGACCAAATTGAAAATGAGTTTCAAAACTTTAAGCAGACTCAAAAATTTATCACTCCTGAAACAGAAATATCAAGCATTCTAAACGACCTGGATAAGATAGACCAACGGCGGGCCGAACTTACCTTAGAGCAAAATAGCCTTGCCTGGATCAATAAGTATATTGATAGTGGAGATGCCTCAACATTACTTTCTCTAAACCTACCGGGATTAAATGAGAGCAATTTTCAGCAATCTGCAAAGAAGTTAGAACTTCTTCAAACCAAGAAAAGAGAGATGCTGCTTAAAGTAACAACTGATAATCCAATTGTCGTGGCTGTTGAAGGTGAAATTGAAGCGGCAAAGAGGGGAATGACAGAGAATATAAAAAGTACCCAAATGGTACTTAAATACAAGAAAGAGCAGCTGGACAAAGAAATAGAAGAATATGAAAAGGGATTTGGTAAGCTTCCTGAAAATGAAGCCGAATATCTTCGTATCAAAAGATTGAATTCAATAAGTGAAAAGTTCTACCTGCTTCTTCTTGATAAAAAATCCGAATTTGCGATAGCAAAAGAGGGGTATGTTTCAGGGAATTTTATATTGAAACCCGCATCAATACCTATTCACCCGATTTATCCAAATAAGTCACTGATCCGTATCGCCGGAATTATTGCAGGCTTATTTTTAGGGATCAGTCTGATCATAATAAGATACATATTACACCAAAATGTACTTTTTTTGTCCGACATAGAAAGAACATCTGATGCCGGGATACTTGGAGTTATTCCTCACTATAAAGGGCCAATGGAAACTGCTCACCTGGTTGTAAACAGAAACCCAAAATCCATTGTTACAGAGGCTTTCAGGTCTATTCGGTCTAATTTGCAATTTATTTCAAATAAGGAAGGTTCTAAATCAATGGCGATCACTTCAACAATATCAAGTGAAGGAAAGACATTTGTTGCATTGAATCTTGCCAGTATTATCACCATGGCCGGGAAGAAGGTCATCGTTCTTGACCTTGATATGAGAAAACCAAAGATACATAAGGCATTTAATATGCAAAATGTAAAAGGTATGAGTACAATTTTGATTGGAAAAGATCCGATTGAAGATTGTATCAGTCTGACCTCATATGAGAACCTTGAGTACATATCTTCAGGACCCATCCCGCCTAATCCTGCTGAGTTGATAGTTTCAGAGAAGTTTGATGAGGTAATTGAGTATCTGAAATCAAGGTACGATTATATTATTATGGATACACCGCCAATAGGCATTGTTGCTGATGCTATAGATATTATTAAAAAGGTCGACTATCCGATATTTACCCTGAGAGCAGATTATTCAAATCGTAGTTTTATCGGAACTGTGAACAGGCTGGTTAACGATAATAAGATCAAAAAGCTGTCGCTGGTGCTAAATGATGCAGGAAAGGGAGCATCCTCCTATGGCTATGGCTATGGCTATGGCTACGGTTACGGCTATGGCTACGGTTACGGCTATGGGTATGGGCATACGTATGGATACGGGTATTATGAAGAAGATAGTAAAGTAAAAACTTCCTTTATGAAAAGAGTCATTGACAAGTTGTTGAAAATATAATTTTCTTGTCTTACCTATTTCTATAAAATAAATGGTTTAGAATGTTGGAAATTGAAGTTCCACAAATTTTAGTTTTAACAGTCTTTTTTGTCTGTGCATTTTTGTTTTCTTTTTTGTTTAATAGGCTCTTCCTAAAATTCTCAAAGACTTTAGGTATCAGGCACTTAGATGAGAATTTGATAAGATGGGGCCCTCAAACGAAGCCTTCGCTCGGAGGGATCTCGTTTTTTATCATGTTTCTATTGTCCTTTTCATTCATCGCAGTAATATCTTTCGAAGATCAATATGTGATTGACAAGCGATTGATTGGATTTATATTAGCAGTAACCCTTGGCTTTGTTGTAGGGCTTGCAGATGACGCGTATGATACAAACCCATTATTAAAAGCATTTGCTCAGTTTACTTGCGCAAACATTTTGATGTCTATGGGCATTTATATTGAAGTGACACCTTTCATGGCATTTAATTATTTCTTTACCACTTTGTGGGTCATCGGCATCATGAATTCGATCAATATGCTCGATAACATGGATGGAATTGCCACAATTGTCTCTATTTCAACAATAGTTGGGGCTTTGGCACTGATCCTGTTTCAAGAGGATTATGGTAATGTCTATATTATTATTTTAGTTGGCATGCTAGCTACTCTAATTGGGTTTTTGTTTTTTAATTGGTATCCATCGAAAATGTATATGGGAGATACAGGGAGTCAATTTTTAGGAGTTTTTCTTGCCACTATCTCCATAGTTTTCTTTTGGCAATTTAGAGATGAGGCTGGTTCTGTCATTCAACTAAGACAGTTTATCATTCCATTGATAATATTCATTATTCCATTTTCTGATACTTTTACTGTTGTGATCAGACGAATTGCCAGACAGCAATCACCATTTATCGGTGGTAAAGATCATATTACACATTACCTGGGCTATTTAGGATTACCAGATAATATGATAGCCATTGTCATCGGCTTTATCTCATTTGTTTCAGTTGGATTAATGTGGGTCATCCTGATAAAATTCGAAGATTGGCGCACATGGTACTCATTTCTTGTGATCGGCTATTTTCTGATCATCTTCTTTCTCATCAATTACTATTATGAGAAGGCCAAGAGGTTACAGAAAGATCAATGATCAAAATTGATCAGAGACTTCTATCCGCCAATTTCCTTTTACCTATTTTTGAATAGAGCCTACTAATCGGAGAGCCCAATCCAATGATTATCAGAGGCAATATAGGCAGCATATACCTTTGTTCAATTTCCCTATGTATTGTGCAGAAGAAAATGATAAATAGAAACGGGATCAGCACTAGGATCATTTGTTCCGTTCTTTCCCTAAGTAAAAGGAGATTGATAAATAAAGCTATAAAAGCACCTATATGTAGTAAGGCTAGGAAAATTCTTGAAGAGTTTACAATCATATTTTGTCGGAATTTATTCTGAAATAGAAAGATATGGGAGGTATTGGAATGGAAAACCATTCTTCTAAAATAGATCAATGGTGTCACAACCCAATAATTGAAGGGGCGATCCCTTTTATATTCGCTGATCAACTTTTCAAATTCCTTTTGAGCTTTCAATTGCTTTGGGAGGTAATCTCCGGGCATTGGGATAGATTTGTCTAAATATTGCTTTTGCTCATATGTGGCTTGTTGATATTTATTAATTGCTGACATCAATTTATCTTTTCCATATAAGCTAATAATGTCCAAAGGAAGATGACTGAGAGCCTTCTCTGCCTGTAACCTGCTAGTGTCACCATCCCTGGCAGCAACCCACAAAGGGAATTGATATTTGTTAAAGTCATATCCGTCTTCACCCCAACATTTAACGAATGAGAAAAAGCCCTTGAACTCAGGTTTAAACCTATCCAATGATTCCGGGTGATAAGCTTTTTCTAGGGGAACGACCTCCTTTGTTATTACATAGTTCCTTATTGTCCAAGATAAGATCATTAATAAAGGAAGAGCTCCTATTATTAATAATTGCTTTACGATCAACAACATATTCCCCTTTTTGTAATGATCCATAAATACCAATACAGGAAGCAAGATAGCTGCTAAACCAATATAGGGGCGTGTCAAGATGGCAAAACCGATGAAGAATGAAGAGATAATATAATTAACGAGTTTTTCCCTTCTATTCTCATTATGATAAGCTTGTAGGAGAAAGAAAAGAAAGAAGACGACAAGAAATGGCGAAATAGATTCTGTAAGAGAGAAGTAGGTATAGCTGCTAAAAAATGGAGTGATGCCATACAAGCCGGTTACTACTGAGATGGTGAATTTATCTTTAAAGAAAAAATGACATATTCTATAAATTGCAATTACAGACAGCAAGAAGAATATCAGTTGGAAGTACTTTAAGAATTGCACTCCATGTAGTTTCCCAAATATCTTTCTAAAACCGTAGTATAGGATCGAATATCCGGGTACTCTTCTGAAATAAGTGCCCTTCCCCAAGGTGGTAGAGCTTTTCCAGCCGTTCCCTTTGATATAGTTTTCTGCAGGGGAAAGGTAATAGATATTATCTACCGACCATACCGTTTTACCAAATAGTGTCGATTCACAGTTTATCAACTCATTGGTGGGATTTTCCTTTTCTATAAAATGAAGATTGCTTTCATTTACAACTAATGCAGATAGCAAGGCAAGGATAATTAGTATTAGAAGAGTGTGATTAGAACTGTTTTTCATCAGCCGAATATGGTATAGAGTTAATCGAGCTGCCAATTATATATTAATGATATTACCGTTGATGCACTTTGTCAATGATATAATTTGGCCTACCTCTTGCAGTATCTAATGTTCGCCATAAATACTCACCTAATATACCTAAAGAGATCATTTGAAAAGACGATACGAAAAGAAGTACCACCATTATCGTAGTCCACCCTGCAACAGGCACCATATTAGTTAGTTTTGCAATTATAATGAACAAACCATATAAAAAAGCAATGATTCCTAAAGCAAGACCCAATCCTGAGATCATTCTTATTGGGAAGAAAGAAAATGAGATAAATGAGTCGATGAACAATTTTACTTTTTTCTGAAAGGTCCATCTGGATACTCCAACTTCTCTCTTTTTCCTCACATAAGGGATGTTCACATAATCATAATCTAGCCATGAAAGCAGATAGATAAGATTGGTGTTCTTTTCATTGATCTTAAGTACCTCATCTTTTAATTGCCTGTCAAATAGTACCAGGTCAAATCCGCCACTGGGGACATTCTTTAGTGCCAATTTTCTTATCAAATAGTGATATATGTTTGAAATAAGTTTTTGCAGTAACGATTCTTCTCTATTTTGCCTGTTAGCGATAACAAATTTTATGGATTTCAACCAATAGTCATACATCTTTGGGATAAGATCAGGGGGATCCTGCAGATCAGCTGTTAGAATGACATTGCAATCTCCTGAGGCATAATGTAGCCCAGCTAAAATTGCATTATAAGACCCAACATTACCTGCAAGTTTTACAACTTTTACCTGATCCGGATTTGCATCATAGAACTTCATCAATTCTTTATAAGTATTGTCTTTTGATCCATCATCCACAAAAATATATTCGAAAGACAGGTCCTCAGGAAATAATTGCTCATTATCTTTCAATTCCGAAGTAGTGATCGGAATATTCTCTTCATTGAAATAACAAGGAATGACTATTGATAGTTTGGGCATTTTTATTGTTTTATTAACCCTTCATTTGTTTCAAAAAATAGAGCTCCTGATGGAGACTCCCATTTATTTTCTTCTTTCTTTATGAGCTTGTTGCCGGCTTCATCCACCCAACCATGTTGTTTCGCAGGATTCCCATATACCAATGCAAATGGCAGAATATCCTTAGTGATGACCGAACCGATACCAGTCATTGCAAACGCACCGATAGTTACTCCTCCCAGGATGGTACTATTAGCTCCAATACTTGCTCCTTTATTGATTGAAATTCTTGCAATTGTAAAAGACTGCTTGGATCTATGTCTGACATCATTTGTAAATACTACGTTGGGACCAATGTGTACATCGTCATCAATATTTACACCATTCCATAAGAACACACCTGACTTAATAGTCACATTATTGCCTATTGTTACATCATTTTCAATAAAGCAATGGTCACAGATGTTACAATCATCCCCTATGGTAGCACCTGGAAGGATATGTACGAAAGCCCATATTCTTGTGTTGGCTCCTATCTTGTCGCCTTCAACTATTGCAGTTTGATGTATTTTATGATCCATCCCTAAATTCATTATAATCCCTGATGTATTCTGATTGTTCATATTCAATTGATGCCATGGTCAATAGAACTGCATTGTGGGAGAATTGTAATGTCCTCCAATAATTGGGAGGTAGAAAAAGTCCAATATTAGGGGAATCCAGGGTGAATGTTTGAGTTTCCCCATTTTGTAATTCAGTGGCTACTGTAACAGTTCCAGATACTGCAGTTATTATCTCCTCAAGCACTTCGTGGGCATGGCCTCCTCTTTGAACGTCATTGGGAGTATAATAGGTCCAAAAAACTCTTTTTACTTCAAATGGAAGAATATTTCCTTCTGCAATAGAAATGAAACCAATGGAAGAATCCCCAACTTGTTTAAACTTTACAATGGAAGGTAATTTACTTCCGGAACTCAATTTAATTGATTTTAGCTAATGAAATAATGATAAAGCTACATAAATTTAGCAATATGGCAAGTGCAATTATTGAAAATAAATCTTTATCTATCGTGTCACATTCCCTATTTAAAGATGGCAGGAAAGTGTCAGAATAATAGGGTAGAATAGTAGCCTTGGCAGGAATAATAGAGATTTAGAAGTTCACGTCGCAGTCGGGCAGTCTTTCAATGATCTTTTCCTTTTCCTCATCCTCTAATGAATTCTGATAGAGTTTAAGGATCCTCAAATTTCCTAATTTCCAAATATTATCAGGAAGGGTTGAAATTTCGTTATAGGTAAGGTCGAGGATTCTCAGCATTTGTAAATTGGAGAGTTCTTCGGGAATCTCAGAAATGTGATTGTTGTTTAAATACAATGTAGATAGATTGATCAGATTACCGATCTCCGGAGGGAGCTCTGTTATTTTACTTTCAGAGATATTCAATCGCCTCAGTTTTGTTAAGTATCCTATCTCTTTTGGCAATTTACCGGGTTGGCTTACATTCAATTCCAGAGATTCAAGATTGATCAGTCGGGTAAATTCTTTAGAAGGAAGTTCTTTTATAATATTACCGGCAATACTTAGGATCTTAAGATTCTCTAAATAAGAGACCGATTCAGGAAATTCTGATAGAATATTTACATTCAGATCTAATAAGATCAGATTTTTAAGTCCATTTATCGTTGGCGGGAGCCTTAGCATCTGATTATTATTCAAATACAAATATTCTAGGTTTACCAGATTACCAATATCAAGTGGGAGCGCTGTTATTTCATTGTAACTGGCATCCAGGACTTCGAGTTTAGTGAGATTACCAATTCTTGGGTGGATTGTAGACAATTTGTTACCTGATACTTCAAGGGTAGTCAAATTTAGCAATTTACCTATTTCGGCAGGCAGTTTAGTAAGTACATTTTCATTTAAATATAACTCTTCTAAGTTTTCAAGTAAACCAATATTTGAAGGCAGTTTTAGGATCTTATTTTGGCTGACATCAAGAATCTTCAGGTTATGTAAATTTCCCATTGTTGAAGGTAATCCTGTAATGGCAGTCTGTACAACATAAAGCTTTTCAAGATTGGAGAGTTCCCCGATCTCAATAGGAAGAGATTTTAAGTTGTGGTTATATCTGAGCTCTAAAATGCGGAGGTTATACAATTCAGATATTCTCGTGGAGATCTCTGTGATATTTTCGTTATAGCTGAGATCTAACTTATAGACCTTATGAGGTTGTTTAAGAGCTTCATGTAAACTTTTATATACCGGAACTGACTCGAAGTCTACATCATTTATAGATTGCGGTAGTACCACATTAGCTGTGAGCAGTAAAAGTAGTAGATAATAGTACTTCATTCTTTCAAAGTTTTACATACACATTCTTTGGTGTAGTAAAAAATTTCAAAATATCCCACCCCCCTTCATTTCTCATTCCGGAGTTCCTTACGCTACCATGAGAGGTTCGTAAATCCATTTCCCACCAACAATTGATCCAGGTAACTCCACAATCGACTTTTTGAGCTACCCTATGGGCTCTTGTCAAATTTTGTGTCCATATAGAAGATGATAGCCCGTAAATCGTGTTGTTAGCGTATTCTATCACCTCTTCTTCTGTGTCAAAAGGCATAATGGTTACTAACGGACCAAGTATCTCCTCCTGATTGATTTTACCGTTATACGGTAAACCTTCAATAATTGTTGGATTAATAAACCAACCATTCTTACAACGGGTATCAACAGTTGCTTTCTTCCCTCCAATAAGTATCTTTCCTCCCTCCTTTTTTGCCAGAGCAATGTAGGTCATAATGGAGTTATAATGATCTTCAGTAACTATTGCTCCCTGGCGCGTTTTGGATGCAAAAGGATCACCTACCTTGAATTTATTGACCCTATTGGTGAATTCCTCTTTGAATTTCTCATATATTGGCCTCTCGATAAATATCCTAGAACTACAATGGCAATTTTGCCCCTGATTGGAAAAAGATGACCTTATCGTAGTTCGTAACATTTCGTCATAATCACAGTCCTCAAAGATTATAGCGCAATTTTTACCCCCCATTTCGAGGGATACTTTTTTAAAAGTTGCTGCTGTTGCTTTTGCAATCAATTTCCCGGTTTTTGTTTTTCCGGTAAAGGATATGGTGTTTATTTTTTTGTGCGATACAATAGCTTTTCCCACCTTGCTACCGTGTCCATGCACAATATTCAAAACACCTGGAGGTAACCCTGCTTCAATACAGACTTCTGAGAACATGAATACGGTCATTGGTGTTTTGCTGGAAGGTTTAGCTACTACAGTGTTCCCTGCTGCAAGTGCAGGAGCAATTTTCCTTACAAATAGATATAGTGGATGATTCCAGGAGGATATGCAGCCGGCCACACCAATAGGCTGCCTTATGGTATAGTTAATTCCCATACTCTCCATCATATGAGATTTTGAATCAAAATGCATGATCCCATTTGCGAAAAAACGTAAACTATTTGCTGCATTAGGTATATCAATAGACTTTGCTATTGAGAGGGGTTTTCCTGAGTCAATTGATTCAGCCATGGCAAAAGTGACTAAATTTTGCTCGATCATATCAGCGATGCGTAAGAGTATTTTTGAGCGAGTAGAGGGTGATGTCTTGGCCCATTGATCAAATGCTTCAAGGGAAGCGTCAACAGCTAATTTAACATCATTTTCATCAGAGTCAGGAATATAGGAATAAACCGTACCGTTAGCAGGGTTGTAATTATCCAAATAGTCTTTTGAAAAGGGTTCAACTAAATCCCCATTAATAAAGTTATTAATGTATTTCCCTTTTCTTTTACCTTCAGCCATAGTATGTATGGGTTACAAGCTTCCTGTCCTTCCACCATCCACTGGAATATTGATCCCATTGATATATGATGAAGATGGAGAGGCAATAAATGCCACAACTTTTGCGATCTCATCAGGTTCTGCAAATCTATTTAATGGTATTCCTGATGTTAAATAATCATTGATCTTATTATAAGTTTCACCCTTTTTTTCAGCATTATGAGATATTAGTGATTGTAACCTCTTTGTATTTGTACTTCCTGGGAGAATATTATTGACAGTAATATTGAACTCCCCAAGTTCACTAGCCATGGTTTTTGCCCAACTTGCTACTGCTCCTCTTATTGTATTAGACACACCCAATCCTGTAATAGGTTCCTTTACAGAAGTTGAGATAATATTGATGATACGGCCGTAACCACTTTTTTTCATGGATGGAAATAGTGCCAGCGTCAAGATGTGATTGCAGATCAAATGCCTGTTAAATGCAAGAATGAACTCATCGGTCTTAGCATTGATGATCGCACCAGGTGATGGACCACCACTATTGTTTACAAGAATATGGCATTTGTTGTTCTTAATATATTCGGAAATTTTACTTTCAACATCCTCAGGGGTATTGAAATCTGCAACAATATGATCATGGCGTTGGCTGTCAGAAGCGGGCAATTCTTTTTGCACTTCAATTAATTTCTCTTCGTTTCGTGCCATCAAGGTGATATTTGCCCCCTGATTTGCTAATTCAACTGCAATAGCTTTTCCTATACCCTGGGTGCTACCGCAGACAATGGCAAATTTTTTTGATAATGTTGCGATCATTTTGTAAAATTGACTTCAATAAAAAGTCAAGGTATAAAATGTGACCATAATTTCAAAGAATGAATGCAACATATTTAGTAATAGGGTCTTTCTTATTTCTAATATTGGGGTACAGGTTGTACGCAAGGTATATTGCACGGAAGATCTATGTAACTGAATATGATAAAAGTGATGATGAGCAGATGCCATCTAAAGTTCTTCGTGATGATATAGATTATGTCCCAACGAATAAATATGTACTTTTTGGGCACCATTTCTCTTCAATTGCCGGGGCAGCTCCAATATTAGGACCGGCAATTGCGATAATTTGGGGATGGGTTCCTGCATTACTGTGGATCGTATTTGGCACCATATTGATGGGTGCAGTGCATGATTATGGTGCTCTGGTCATCTCTGTTAGGAACAAAGCAAAGTCAATTGGAGCATTGACCGAACAGATCATAGGTTTGAGGTCCAAATATTTGTTCCTTACCATCATTTTTCTATTGGTATTCATAATTATTGCAGTATTTGCCTACCTGATCGCTAATCTATTCGTATTGTATCCCGGTTCAGTGATCCCTATTAACTTTGAAATAGTTGTCGCCATAGTTATTGGATGGTGGATAAATAGAAAAAAAGGGAATCTGCTTATACCCTCTATTTTGGCATTGATATCTCTTTATTTCATGATCTATATAGGATTTCGATTTCCTGTTCACCTACCGGAATATCTTTGGATCAATAATTCGGAAGAGCTCACCTGGGTAATAGTCTTAATGTGCTATGGTTTTATAGCTTCAGTATTACCTGTATGGTTATTGTTGCAACCCCGGGATTTTGTCAATTCTCATAAGATGATCGTTGGATTGTTTATCATCTATTTAGGCATATTTGTTGCCCAGCCAATAGTAGATGCCCCCGCACTTCATTTCCAAAATAATCCAATGCCATGGTTCCCATTTTTGTTTATCACCATTGCTTGTGGTGCGATCTCGGGATTTCATTCATTGGTTTCATCAGGCACTACTTCCAAGCAATTAGCTAAGATCAAGGATACAAGAGCTATAGGTTATGGAGGAATGGTGGGAGAAGCTACTCTTGCGGTTGCTGCAACTATTGCTGTAGCGGCTGGGTTTAGTAGTTCGGAGGCATGGCATCAACATTATGGGAATTTTGAAATGGCAAAGGGCATGAAAGGAGCTTTACAGGCATTTGTTGATGGCACGGCATCCTTTTTGGCTGAATTAGGCATTACGCAAACGATGGTTGATATCAATGGAGTAGAGCAATCTTTGGCCGCTGTATTTATTTCCGTGATGGTGATCAGTTTTGCTGCTACCTCTCTGGATACAGCTATTCGGATACAACGATATATTGTAGGTGAGATAGGCGAGAGTATTAAAAGTAAGCTATTTGCCACAAACCGCTACGTTCAAGGTTTTATTGCTGTGGCGCTTTCCCTGATCCTGGTGCTATCTGATGGAAGTGGTAAAGGAGGATTACGTTTGTGGCCTCTTTTTGGTTCAACCAATCAACTGGTTGGATCACTCACATTGTTGGTTATATCAGTATGGCTTTTACGTCAAAAGCGAAATTATTGGTTTACGCTCATTCCAATGATCTTCATTACCCTGATCACAAGTATTGGAACCTTCTTTTACATCAATGAATACCTGCAGAACGAAAGTTGGCTGCTAGTTGTCATAGCAAGTATAGTCGCCGTATGCCAGATATGGATCATTATTGAAGGAATAAGGATCTTTCAATCTTTGAAAGGTAAGGACACTACTTAACTATTGGTTCTTAAGTTCTTTTTTTTCTAAAAAAATCAGTCATCAGCTCGCTACACATATCTGCATGGATCCCTTTCTTTACTTTAGTTTTTGGGTGAAGCATAGAAGTATTCATTTTTATAAATCCATTTTTCTCATCGTCAGCTCCCCACACAATTGAACCGATTTGAGCCCAATTACTGGCAGATGCACACATTGGGCATGGCTCTAAAGTGACATATAAGGTGCAATCATTTAGGTATTTACTCCCCAAATATTGAGCGGCAGCGGTAATTGCAAGAATCTCTGCGTGAGCAGTTACATCATTCAACATTTCTACCTGATTATGCGCCTTCGCAATGATCTTATTATTGCAAACCACAATAGCCCCTACCGGCACCTCATCTGACGCAAAACCTAGACGAGCTTCCTTAAGTGCTTCATCTATATAATCATCGTCCTTATTGGTTTTCTTCAAAATCATAATGAATGTTAACGAGGATTCAATATTAATTAATATGTTTTATCTTTGCTTACTTGTCAAATATATGGATTAGCCATTCAATTATGAAATATATTATTTGTTGTGTTATTATCATTGCTTCATTTACTGGCAATAAGCTTCTTGGTCAGGAGATTTGGACATTGGAAAAGTGCATTGAGCATGCCAAGGCCAATAATCTGCATATTAAGCAAAGTGAGTTGGGTGTTGAATTATCAGAAGCCAATCTTCTGCAAAGTAAATTAGGGCTACTCCCTTCTTTAAATGGCAGCACATCACACGGGTTTAACTTCGGACGATCCATTGACCCAACAACCAATGATTACGAGAACCAAAAGATCAAGACTTTTAACCTATCGCTGGGTTCTAATACTGTATTATTCAGTGGATTCCGAAAATTGAATACTGTAAAGCAATCTCAATTTGAGTTGATGGCTTCCCGGGCAGATATGGAATCTATGCAAAATGATATTACGCTGAGCATTGTGGCCACTTATTTACAAATACTATTTAATAAGGAATTGGTAAGGCTGAGCAGTGAACAGGCTGCAATAACAAAAATGCAGATAGAGCGGACACAAAAGCTGGTGAATGCAGGTAGTGTTCCTGAGGGGGAGCTTTTGCAGGTTCAAGCACAGTTTGAAACAGAGAAATTCAATGTCATAAGTACGCAAAATCAATTGGACATTTCTATATTGGATCTTATGATTTTATTGGAGTTGGAACTTACAGAACCCATTGATGTTGCCGACCCCGTTTTATCCATTCAATTGGATGGTAGTGTAGAAGATAGAAATGTGGAGAACATCTACAAAATTGCAGAGCAAACACAGCCAACAATAAAAAGTGCAGAATATAGAGAAAAAAGTTTTGAAAGGTCATTGGCTATTGCCAGAGGAGGGCAAAGCCCGACACTTTCTTTTTATGGGAATATTGGAACCAACTACTCAAGTATTAGCAGGCAAGTAAAGGAGTATTTGGATTATGGCAAACAACAAACGGGTGAAGTGATACATAATACTGATACCCTTGCTGTAATGTCTGTGGCTTCGTGGCAGGCTCCTGTTTATGAAAATACACCTTTCAACGACCAAATTGACCAAAATCTAAGTCAGGTTTTTGGGCTTTCTATGAATATTCCGATATTTAATGGATGGCAAACAAGGATATCAGTTAACAAGGCCAAAATAACCTTATTGAATGCCAATTATAGCAAGCAGATTGCAAAGAATAGCCTCAAGCAAAGTGTGTATAAAGCGTATACGGATGCAAAAGCTTCCGGCCAAAATTTTGTCGCTGCACAAAGAAGTGTTGTTGCTTTGTTAAAGAACCATAATTACGTTCAAAAGAAATATGACCAGGGGTTGATCAGTTTTTTTGAATTAAGTACCTCTCAAAATAATTTGAACAGAGCCAGGTCTGAACTACTGCAAGGGAAATATGAATATGTATTTAAGTTGAAGATCTTGGATTTTTATCAAGGTAAGCCAATCACATTATGATAAAGTTCTTTAGAAATAGTGGTAATAAGCCGGTTTGGTATTTATCAGCAGCGGTTGTTATTATTCTTCTATTTGCTATAATAGGTAAAAAGCAGGGGTGGATTGGAAAAAGTAATAAGATAAAGGTCAGCACTGAAAAAGTTGCCTATAGGACCATCACGGAAACAGTTTCAGCAAGTGGAAAGATATTTCCAGAAGTTGAAGTTAAGATTAGCTCGGATGTTTCGGGAGAGATCATTGAGCTTCTAGTGGAAGAGGGGGATTCTGTATTCCCGGGGGATAAGTTGGTGGGGATAAACCCAGATATATACATTGATATTGTTGAAAGAGCCAAGGCATCAGTTGATAATTCCAAGGCGAATCTGGCAAGCTCAAAGGCAAGGCTTTCACAAGCAAAGGCCTATTTTGAAAAAGCTGAATCTGATTATCAAAGGAATGAAAAATTACACAAGGATAAGGTAATCTCTGACTCAGAATTTGAAACTTCGTTAGCAAATTATAAATCTGCAAGTGCAGATTACGAAGGAGCTAAACAAAGTGTAAAGGGTGGTTCATTTCTGGTGAAAAGTATGGAGGCATCTTTCAAAGAAGCCGGGAAAAACCTACGCAAGACAACGATTTTTTCTCCTATTCAAGGAATTGTATCTAAACTGAATGTAGAGAAGGGAGAGCGTGTTGTTGGTACCTTGCAGATGACGGGAACTGAAATAATGAGGATTGCGGATTTCAAAAATATGGAAGCAAGAGTAAATGTAAGTGAGAATGACGTGTTAAGTGTTCTTGTTGGGGATGAGGTAGATATTGAAATTGATGCCTACTCTGATAGGATATTTGAAGGTGAAGTTAGTCAGGTGGCAAGTTCTGCAAGTGACGAAAACCTCCTCACCTCAGAGCGGGTTACGAATTTTACAGTTAGGATCAGGGTGTTAAGCAAATCCTACAAGGACCTTTTAGAAAAGAACAGCTTTCCATTCAGACCAGGAATGTCTGCTTCGGTGGAAATTAAAACAGAAAAGCAAGATAGCGTACTCACCATTCCAATTCAGGCAGTTACCACAAGAGAGGAGAGGGATACTGTTGACCAGTCAGGAGTTGACAAGAAAGTTGATAAGAACAAACAGTCCATTCAGAAGAAGAATGAGAAAAAATTGGAAGAGGTTGTTTTTGTTTGTGAGGATGGTAAAGTCATTATGGAAGTAGTGACAACAGGTATTCAGAATGACACCTACATTCAGATACTCTCAGGGCTGAGTGATGGGATTGAAGTGGTAGCAGCACCCTATAGTGCAATTTCAAGAAAGCTGGAAGATGGAGATGATGTAGAAAAAGTCACTAAAAGTGATCTTTATAAGAAAGATAATTGATATCTTGAAACTCAATTTGAAAGTAAGTTCATAACTTGTCATTGTTTCAAATAACAGTATTTACCTATTAGCATATGGTTATTGGATCTGAACAAAAGAAAAAAACATCTACCATTGGTATTATAGGTGGAGGGAGTTGGGCCACAGCCTTGGTCAATGTCCTTTCCTATAATAAATACAAGCTAAAATGGTGGATGCGCGACAAAGATTCAATAAAATACCTTCAGGAGTACCATCGGAATCCTAAGTACCTAAGTGGAGTGCAATTGAATATTAAAAGAGGAATGGTCACAAATAATCTTAAGAGAGTGATCAGGCTCTCAGATGTTATTATAGTTGCGGTTCCTTCTGCCTATGTTAAAGAGATATTTTCTGAAATAAAGTCCAAACAACTCAATAAGAAGATAATTGTA
>CAZNGA010000051.1:0-23159 GCA_964572485.1 uncultured Chitinophagales bacterium | reverse complement strand
CGTACAGTGGTCATGCCTTCATTTCATTTCGGCAGATAAATGTGAGAGGCGCACTGGCGGTCATTTGATCGTCAGCTGCCTACTCGATTGGCGGTAGTAATATTAATAATGGTTTCTATTATATCCAAGAAAAATATTTCCATAATCTTGGTGTTGTACGATTTGAGTCATTTTTTCATCAAATTCATTCCACAATTTTCTAAGATGATTAAAAAGTTCATGAAGGTCCTTAGTAATTTGCTCGTGAGGATTGACAAATGAATCAAGAGATCTGCCTATCATTATTTTCAAGTTTGACCAGCTTCTAGCTTTATCTATATCACTTCTCTTTACTACATAAAGGTTTTGTCCCTTTTGAATTATAGCAACACCAGGATTATGAGTATAAAAATTCCTGTATTTTTTGATTGAGTCAAAGAATTTACGGAGTATTTTTCGAGTATTATTTGAAGTGGAATAATTATAAAAATTAATAGAATGAGGGTGATGTGTTATTTGCTTACCTTTTTCATACAAATCCTTTAAATTTTTGTTGTAGCTTTTATTAATCCATGTTTTATATGATTTGATTAATTGATTTTGTTCTTTAGGTTTCCTGTCAATTTTATCAATTCCTAAATAGTCAGAAGTGAGAGCAATATTTCTTGACAAATTATCAACACAATCTGAAACTAAACCGAAATGAAAATATATATTTTTGAATCGCTGATCTGCATCACCTCTTTTAATGCAATTTTTATTCTTATTTATAAAGTTTATGCTTGACATTAATCCAAAACAGGCCATACCAATAAATTCCAAATATTCAAGTGTATCATTGCGCCAGTTAGTACCATCAGTTAATGGGATTAAATATTCCCCATAAAATTTCTCGTATTCAGGAAAACAATCTTCAAATAATTGTGAAACTTCTCTCTCAATATTATGGTTTCCTAGGCGTAGTTGATATTGTTGTTTTGTTGTCATTAATATTTATTACTGCCAACGTAAAGGATTTTATGCTTTGTTACACAATAAAGTTAGCAATAGTATTAAAAATATCTGCAATAAAGGATAAAATTATGTTGGACTAAGACGCAAGCAGGCAGCTATGCATATTCAGTATTCTGTATCGGCCTTTGTAAGGTTAACTTTGACGTTGATTCCGGATATTTTTTGCTTTATATTTTATCATTCTTTGTTTCATATTTTAAAATGAGTGACAATTGAATATACTTTTTTCATTGCCCATCAGGGTTTAAATTGGGAAGGGTTATTTCAATGAACGTCTATGAGGTTGCTAAGCTTAAGTATGGCCATGCTTTTCAAAAACCTTTATGGTTTTCATTTGCCCATTTTTACATTTTGGACATTTAAGCACATTAATTCCTGTAGGCCTAACGTAAATATAAGCAATGCTTATATCCCCCCATTATTGTAAGGTATTTAAGCATTGCAATTTATCCCGTTTTACAGTAGGATAAAAGGATGAAAACAAATTTATATATCCAATAGATAAGGGCTAAAGCACTGCCCCCACAAGTTGCAAACTTGCGGGAGCGTTGAAGTAAGGAAATGATATCTTCGTCGCCTGGTTTATGACCTCCCTATCACTGCCCCCACAAGTTGCAAACTTGAGGGAGCGTTGAATTACGGACCTTTACAATTTGTTTCTATAGATCCCCTGCGTTAGGGATTGTAGTGGAAATCCTTTTTTTTGTTTACAGAAATGCCAATTACCAATCATGAACCCCGAAGGGGTGCAATAATGATAGCTAATGATAACAGAAAATTTAAACCCCGAAGGGGTGACATATCATTTTCAATTTATTCAGACAAAAGTTGAATAATTGACATATATTCGTTTTTGCGTGAAGGATTGCAGCGGCATCCTTTTGCCCAGAACCAGCCTTCGGCGGTTCTGGACAGGCTCTAGATAAACCTGCAACAGTTTTATGTCCTGAATAAGCTTTAAGTGTTTCAGGACAAAAGATATAGCGGAAAGCCTGACCCTGTAGTATTACACTACAGGGGCACGCCCAAATAATAGTGCCTACATCAAGACACTTAGTTATTAAAATTGGAAATAAATGAATGGCTGCAACTCGGCAGACAATGACTGGTAAATAGTGAAGATGATGGCTACGATCACGAGTACTTTTACTGTTGCCGGAGCCCTGATGTACCACTTGCGGTAAACATCTTTCCAAGGGGTTGGAAGCCAGTGAAAAACGTATCCAAGCAACATGATCAGAAAGACGGCCCGGAAGCCGTAAAGTATATCCGGGATCAGATCGAAGCTAAAGTCATGGCTGATCTGGTACATGAGTTTGTTGGCAACTTCCATCGACTCTGACCTAAAGAAAATTCTGGTGAAGGTGATGAAATTGAAGGTGAGAAAAATGGTCCAGAACCTGGCAAGGAGGGTATTGCTGCCTTCCCAGGGGCTTATTTTTCTCCAGAATTTGTAAACCACTAATCCGATCCCATTCAACCCGCCCCAGATAATGAATTGCCAGCTTGCCCCATGCCATAGCCCACCTAAGAGCATGGTGGTCATTAGGTTGATATTGGTATTGATGGCCAGGCGGAATTTGGGGAATAACCGGGAAAGAAGTATTACGGATATGGCTATGGATGCAAATATTGGCGCCAACCATAGCTGCCCGGAGAGCAGTACGATAAACGCAAGTATCACGGTAATGGCAATATATGTGAAGAGAGAGCCCTCGCGGTTGCCACCCATAGGAATGTATAGATAATCCTTTAGCCAGGAGGAGAGGGATATGTGCCATCGCTTCCAAAATTCACCCACATTTCTGGCTTTGTAGGGGGAGTTGAAATTTGGCGGTATCCTAAAGCCCATTAACAGGGCAATTCCTATGGCGATATCTGTGTACCCGGAGAAGTCGAGGTACACCTGCAATGAGTAGCCGAAAATAGCCATCAGATTTTCGAATCCTGTGTAGAAGAGTGGGTTTTCAAAGACCCTGTCAATGAAGTTGACGGCGATGTAATCCCCGATGAACATTTTTTTGAAGAGGCCTTTGAGTATCCAAAATGTCGCCAACCCAAATTCATATTTGCTCAACTTGAAGTCCTTATACATTTGGGGGACAAAGTGTGATGCCCGTACAATGGGGCCGGCAACGAGCTGAGGAAAGAAAGAGACATAGAAGCCAAAGTCCAGCATGCTTTTAACGGGTTGTACTTTGCCTTTATAGACATCAATGATGTAGCTGATGGTCTGGAAGGTGAAGAAGGAGATCCCTACCGGCAAAAGTATCTGGTTGATCTCAAAGTGTGTGCCGGTACTCTGATTTGCCCACAAGGCCAGGTAGTTGACCACCTCTGCATTTAAGTGAAAGATCTGGTTCAAGGTTTCTGTAAGGAAATAAGCGTACTTGAAATAGAGAAGAAGCCCGAGGTTGATGATCACACTCAATGCTACGAGCCACTTCTTTTTTAAGATGGACTCGGTGGTATAGAGCCTCTTCCCGATCAAGAAGTTGGAAAAGGTAGTGAAAAGCAGGATGAGGAAGAAAAAACCGCTGGTCTTATAATAGAAGAAGAGACTAGCAAAGAACAAATACCCATTTCTCAGAGATGTCTTCTTGTGAATGATGGAATAGATGGTGAGCACGATAAAGAAGAAGACCCAGAAATAAAGCATGGTAAAGAGTAAGGGGGTCTCCTTATTGTACAAGAAAATGTCTATGAAATCACTCATTTTTAATGTTAAGCTTCTTGATATGGTTCCCATATGATCTAAGCATGGCATTGAACATCAGATTCCCTACCAGTACATAGCCCTCGGTAGTGAAGTGCACCTTATCTCTTTTTGCCAGGCCATACCTTTGCCATAAGACAATTGAATTTAGCCCTCCCATTATCGTGAAGAGGTCCCATACACCACATTTATGCTTTTTGGCCAATTCGTACATCGCTTTTTTGACAATTTCACCATTCTTATTGAGATACCTTCTTCTCTTGTAGCTGTCGTTATTTGTGGTGAAAAGAATGGCTACGTTTGGAGCTACAGATTTGATCCTTGCAATGAGAGAGTCGTAGTGGGCAATGAATCGTTTTGTACTAAAATCACTTTCTGAAGCATCATTGATGCCTATAGAAAAAATGACAAGATCAGGCTCTATTACTTTTAGATGGTTGGCCAATAGTGAGCATCTTAAATAGGAGGGGACACTGGCTCCATTTACCCCAATGCCATGATAAGTAATACCGGGATCTTCATTTTCAAATTCAATACCAAAGAGTTCAAATTTCGTGGCACAGCTATCTGTTTTTGTAAATCGTACTTCAAGTTTGGTGAGATACCTGTCAAATGTAAATTCAGTATAGCCATTGATGCTGTCACTCACAATGTTGTTGATGCCAACATTCAATACATCAATTTGGTAACCTGGGTTCATGGTGTTGTAGAATATTTTAACCTTATTGAAATCATAGGCGAGGTAACCTTCATTCTTAAGGAGGATCTCAATTTTTGAGACACTATCTTCTGTGGCCACCGATATTCCTGTTAACCCCAGGGTGCAGTCACTGGTTTTGGTGACGCTGCGGCATCGTTTCCAGGTGCCCGTATAATTGATACTTAAATTTGAAGGGCCATTGGTTTTGGCGACCCTGAATGGGAATATTAATCCACGACTACCCTTATTGCCGGGATGGAAGGTCTGCAAGCGCTGACGCATTTGATTTGACCATACATCTGCCTGGATATGTGATCCTCCAAAATGGACAATATTGATCTCTCCCTTCCCTTGAAATAGCAATACATCGAAGAGGTGAAATAAGTTTTCAAAAGAGCTGCTATCATCAAAGAACAGCAGTTTATTCTTGTCAAGATGAACAAATGGGTAACGTACGATATCATAAGGGTCATCCTGCCCCCAACCTATCCTTGGTAAGATCACAGTGAAAATGAGGAGCAGTAGTCCTATGTGCAGTGGCCTATTCATGGAGCGGTCTTCTTTTTATATTCATAATAATCCTGGATCAGAGCCTTATAAAAGATCTCGGCAAGTATGAGGGCCCCCCTGGGGCTGAAGTGGGTGTAATCCTTTGAAGCCAATGGCGGCTCAGCAAATACCCAGCTAACCATGGAATTCTCGCCACCCATGGCTTCATACATATCCCAATAAGCACACCCTGCATCAAAGGATGCTTTTTTCAACTCATCTCGCACCTCTTTAAGGAGTGGGTAGGTGATAAACCTTCCCTTTTTCTTCATGGACATATCTGCCACACCGATCACAATGATAGAGAGATCGTCCTTTATCTTTTTGAGGGCGACAAGTTGTGACCTGAACCATCTGCCATAGTTAATGCATCCTTGCTTATCCTTTATATAGGGGATCACATTACCTCCAAATTGCATGATCAGCAGCTCAACGTGGAGCGTGTCGTACATCCTCTTCAAAAGATCAAGGTCGGTTTTGGTAAATATAGTTCCGGCACATCCTCTCATGGGAATGTTGTCAACGAAAATGCCTTCATCGCTATTCAGGGCCACGCCATAAATATCAGGGCTATCTTTCCCCCTTAATTTGATGGTGATCTCCTCAGGGTCCTGATCGATCTTCCAGGATTTAATATTGAAGTGAGCATTCGCCGGCAAGGTGTCGGCAGATAAGAGCTGATCTTTCAGGAACAGTTCTGCGACAACGGGCTGCTTATTATACCCATAGAACATTTTGATACTGGTGTAGGTTTTATTCCTTTTGTAGGAGGAGGGCCTTTGCTTAAAAGAGATGTGAGCGGAATATTCGATGGTGTCTTTCCAAACCGTATCATTGATAATAGGGGTAAATCGGCAAAAACTCATCAACATTCCATACCGATTATGCTTCACGGTGGTATCTTTTTCCCCAAAAACGGTATACCGTCTCCAATTATCTGAAGCGATTTGATCAAGGGTGAACCTGGGGCTGATTTCAATGATGGGGACCAGGCCAACACCGGTGCCTCCAAATATATTCTGAAGTTTGTTGCGCACATAGGCAGAGATCCTATCGCCCTCTATTTGCGAATCCCCATAATGAAGGAGCCGGATATGTTCTTTTTTTACGAGCAACTTATCAAGATCCTTAAAGAAGGGATACAAGACCTGCTTGTTGTTGTTGGGGTATTGAAGTTTGAATATGGAGTTTCTCAATGAATCTGCATTTGCCCTTAAAGTATCGAAGGTCATGATGCTATCAATTTCATCCACTTTCATCAGGGAGTCGGCATCTAATTCGATAATGTGTGAGATATCGGCATATTCAATTTCCTCTTCAAAAAAGAGGTCTTCAAAGGTTATAAACTGTAAGGTAAAGGTATCTGTTATTTTGATGCCATCTTTAGGGAATACGAGCATAACGACAGAACAGGCAGCTAAAACAAAGAATAGAAAAGTCAGAATTTTATATGGTTTCATATTTAACCTGGGGAAGGGGGATGCTATTTAGGAATTTTCAATTTTTGCCCGGGAGTGATCTTTTTAGAATCACTGATATTGTTTAGATCGATAATATTCTGTGCTGAAACTCCCGGATATTTCTTGGCTATGGTCCAGGGGTTATCCCCTGATCTTACTGTATAGTAGAAAAATTTTCCTGAACCTTTAGTGTCGACTGGCTTCTTTTTAGAGGTTTTTGTCTTAACAGTTGCACCAACGGAGTTCTGTTTTTCGGCAAATGACATATTATTGATGTCCTTGTATTTATCAAGGTCACTCTTATTGACATATACGACCAATTTTTGCCCTGCCCTTATCATATTCCCTCTGATATTATTCCAGTAACGGAGATCAGATAACCTCAAGTGGTACCAGTTGGCGATGAATCCAAGGTTATCCCCCGATCTTATCGTGTAATATAAAGCGGTCATGTTCTTGGATATTGGCTCAGGGTTATAACTCCTGTTGCGAACATTTTTTGGTGGATGCACCATGGATATCTTTGGGTTGAAGAAAACAGAATCCTTATATGCATATATCGAATCTTCAAGATCAATAAAGCGAATCGTATAATTGGCAGGGATCTTCAGGGGGTATGACCTTGTTTTAGCGGGAATGATATCTGCCCTGTATTGCGGGTTAAGGTCCCTTAATAGGTCCAAGGGTATCGTCAATACTTCAGCGACTTGTTTCAGGTGTAATTCCTGCTTTACCAAAATTGTATCACATATAATAGGGAGATCGATCTTCTTGGGTGTTAATCCATGGCTTTTATAATAGGTCATCAGGTAATTGACAGCAATAAAGGAAGGAATATATCCCCTGGTCTCACGAGGGAGGTAGTAGTAGATATCCCAAAAATCCGTTTTTCCTTTAGACCTTCTGATGGCTTTATTCACATTTCCGGGTCCGCAATTATAGGCAACCAGTGCCAGGGTCCAATCACCATATAGATCGTATAGGTCTTTTAGAAAGTTTACTGCCGCATAGGTAGACTTCACCGGATCTCTTCTTTCGTCAACAAATGAGTTGATCTCAAGATCATATAATTTTCCTGTAGCGTACATAAATTGCCATATGCCGGTAGCTCCTGCCCGTGACACGGCTCTTGGATTCAATGCCGATTCCACCAATGGTAAATATTTGATCTCATGGGGCATTTCATTCATATCGAGGACCTCTTCAAATATAGGGAAGTAGTATTCTGATAATCCGAGCATGGATTCAACCATTCGCCTTCTCTTATTGGCATATAAATTGATAAATGCTTTCACTTTCTTATTATAGGCAAGCTCTATAATGGAAGGTATCTTTGATAAACGCTCAATATAAATAGAGTCAGAAAGTTCTGTCTTGTCTATTACTACCGGCGATTCCGCAGTTTTTTCCTCAGGGTGCAATTTTAGAGCCTGCTTCACATACCATAATGCAGATAAACTATCCAGATTCTGCAATAGCTTTGTATATGCTGTAGGAGTATTCATCTTAGTAAGCGTATCTGCTCCAGATGCCATGGTATTACTGGAAATAATACAAAATAAACTTACGAGGAATGTCGCTTTTGAAATATGCATTTTGATCATATGGTTACCCCATTTTGATACTGCAAAGTAAATAAATTTATTCATTTTGATATTTCTAGTATTCACTTGGAAAAAAAAACGGATTTTTAAGACTAAAATTATAAAATTGACATGATAGTTATTATTGCATATTTTTGCGTGTATTTGTTTCTATTGAGAGAGATAAATTATAACTTTGTAGGACATTTCAGGAGATAATGACGATCATAGAATTTGACTTTAGAAATTACCAATAAAATGTGAGTATATGGCTAATTCCACACAAACTGCAGTTAAGGAAAAGAAATCAAACGCGCAGGATACGAAGCTCTCCCAGCATATCGTAGAAATTGTTAGTGATTCCGGTGAAGGCGCACAAAAATGCGGGCAGAGTTTTGGAAGTATTTCTGCCAAAATGGGGAATGGGGTTTGGACGGTAGAGATCATCCCTGCCGAGATTCAGCCCCCGGCACGTTCCAAAGCAGGAGCATCAGGTGTTAGAATACGTATTGGCTCAGAAAAGGTGACCAATATGGGCAATGAAGCTGATTTGGTGGTAGCGCTTAATGAGCAAGTTATCTATGGCCGGATCGACCAGCACGCTTTTAAGGAAGGTACCATTGTTCTTCTTGAGAGCAAGTGGGCCACGGATGAAGTTGAAGCGATTCAGGAAAGCTATAGTAATGCTGTTAAGGATCTTAAAAGCAGGGGTTATGTTGTCCATGAAATTCCGATGGAAGTGGAGTGTCTTAAAATAGTAAATGACGCCAGGAAGGGAAAGAATATGTGGGTGCTTGGAATACTTTGCAGTATCTATAACAGGCATATTGAGATCGCTGAAGCTCAGATAAAGCATGTATTTAGGACAAAATCAAAAGAGATAATCGATAGCAACCTTAAATTGCTCCATTCAGGATTTGACTGGGCCATGAAGAACCTTGAATTTCATTTTGAAGTTCCGGTAATGGATACAGATGAGAAATTTGTGGTGATGAATGGTAATGAAGCCGTGAGTATAGGTGTATTATCAGCAGGAATAGAAGTATGCTCAATGTATCCTATTACTCCTGCCACTTCCGCCTCACACCATCTTGCAGAATGTTTTGAGTCAGCCGGAGGTATTGTACATCAGGCGGAAGATGAGATCGCTGCTATTGGTTTTGCGATCGGTTGCTCTTATGCTGGTAAAACAGCTGTAACAATAACTTCAGGCCCCGGACTCGCCCTTAAAACCGAGTTCATAGGTTTGGCAGTAATGGCGGAAGTACCTTTGGTGATCGTAAACGTACAAAGAGGTGGACCATCCACCGGGTTGCCTACTAAGGTGGAGCAGGGAGACTTGTTGGCCTGCATATATGGCCAGCCTGGTGACACCCCCAATATTGTGATCGCACCTTCCACCATTGAAGAGTGTTTTCAATTTGTGATCCTGGCAAGGAAACTGGCAGAATCTTTTAGAATGCCGGTAACTATATTAACAGATGCCAATTTGGCAACCGGGCAACAGCCCTTCCCAAGACCTAAGATCAACCATGATTGGTTCGCAGCACCCGTGGATCAAAGTCCATGGAAAGAAGGAGTAAGACCATATGAATGGGATGAAGAAACAGGACTCAGCAAACGACCTATCCCGGGACAAGTGGGAGGAATGTACAGGTTGACCGGACTTGCTCATGATGAAGATGGTATGATCGCTTATGATCCCGAGAGCAATCAAAGGGCGTGTAACCGTCGAAGCAGAAAAATGGCTGCCTTCTTAAAAACGCTGAAAAAGCCGGTTGTCAATGGCGATGCTAAAGGCGATCTCCTCATTGTTGGATGGGGTTCTACCTTTGGCGCTATTGAAGAGGCAGTTGAAGAATCTCAAAAACTAGGAGGTAAGATATCCTCCCTTCACCTTAAATTCTTAAATCCGATCGAACCAGGGTTGAAGGAAATATTTAAGAATTTCAAGAAGGTGATCACTGTTGAGATCAACTATAGTGATGAGCTAGGCGATCCATTGATCACAGAACAAAGCCGTAGATATGCACAGCTTGCCTGGTATCTGCGAGCACATACATTAGTGGATGTGGATTGTTGGTCAAATGTCCATGGACAGCCTATTGGACCAAGGTGGATAGTGGACAGAGTAAAGAAAGAATTGAAATTGAAATAAACTAAATAATTATACTACTATGTTTGGACTTAAACCAGATGTAAATCTTAACATGCCGGGGAAATATTTTACCCTGGAGGATTATGAAAGTGCGGAAGCCAAGTGGTGTCCCGGTTGTGGAGATCATGGCGTATTAAGTGCTGTACAGAAGTTATGCCGTGAGTTCCAATTGGTTCCTGAAAATACAGTTTGTGTATCAGGAATTGGTTGTTCCAGCCGTTTCCCACACTATATGAAGACCTATGGATTTCATGGCCTTCACGGAAGAGCACTTCCTGTGGCTTCAGGAATAAAATTTCGCAGGCCTGACTTACATGTATTTGTCGCTACAGGTGACGGAGATTGTTGCTCAATTGGTGCAGGACATTGGGTCCATGCCATCAGGTACAATATGAATATGGTGGTAATGCTTTTTGATAATGAGATCTATGGGCTGACTAAAAACCAAGCGTCAGCTACTTCTCGTAAGGGCACTAAATCAAATACCACACCAAGAGGCTCTATACTTCCTCCGCTAAATCCTATCCAAACCACTTTAGGAATTGCAAATGCTTCTTTTGTTGCCCAAACAGTTGATTCTAATGCCCCTCATTTATATGCTACTTTGAAAGCTGCATACGAACACCAGGGATTATCATTTATTAGGATCATCCAACGTTGTCCTGTCTTTCAAGCGCAATTAGTAGATGAGATCACTTCTAAGCGGGAACTTTTCACACTGATGACCCATGAAAATGGGATCACCATCGATGAAAACATCGCCAAGGTCTATGAAAATCAGGTGACCCATGATCCTTCAGACATCGATAAAGGGAGAAAATTTGCAGGGGATGATGATACCATACATATTGGACTCTTTTATCAGAATAAAGATGCAGAAAAATACGATGATTATGGAGCACATAATATGGGCTTTTCTGCTGATGAAAAAGAGAATGCTATCAATGATGTAATTGACAGATATGCCGTTTAACTTTTGGGGTGACCTGCGGTTGATCATTTGCAAAACCCCTTTTATGTTAATAACAATTAACAAGTGAAGAAAGCCAAAACAAAAGATGATCCTTTTCTTATCTTCTTCAAGGAAGGAGCTAAAGAAGTTCCGGGTATTTTGAACGGGAATAGCCCACCTAGTAAAGATTCAAAAATTAAAGATAAAGTGAAGGCGACGCCTTCAATAGGTAATGTAGAGCAGGCAAGTGAAGAGGAGCTGACCAGTTACTGGTCCACATTACGTACTTTTTTCAGAACCGGTAAGGGGGGTGGATTGGTTGATAAAAAGGGAGCTCACACTTACCCGGCATTACTATCCGGCTATATTGATGATCCTTATATGCATGTTGAGTATCCCTTTTGGATAGGTGATGAAGATACACCAGCTGAGAAGGGTATAGAGGATACCTCCCAATCTCTGTCCCGGCTGCTTAGCCAATCCATTGAAAAATTTGCATCAAAGGAAGGTGAGGCCAAAATATTAAAGGATAACCTTCTAAGGATGATCGTGATGGTGAAGGAGCAACTCCAGAAGGAGAATGGCCCAGTACCATTTTCAACATTGATCGGCAAGGTGTTGGATGAGATGGAGAAGAAACTTGGTATAAAAGGAGAGGAAGGCAAGAGCTTTTCAGAAGATATTGAAAAATTGAAGAAAGAACTTCCAACTTCCGGCTCACTCATAGGTTTTTCATCAAAGGCGCCATTGCAAATATTTGCTGCTTCATTGAAGTTGCACCTTTCAACTTCAAGGATAGACCTAATGAATGAGATTGCCAGTATCAAAGGAAAGTTGAAGGATATATTAAGTGTAGAAAAGGAGAAGAGCCCTAAAGCCAAGGACCCAAAGGAATTGAGATCATCCTATGATCTGGCAACAGAATATTTCAATTTTGACGAATTATCTTCTATACTTCCAGAAAGTGGATCCACCCTGATGCCGGACGATAGGCACCAACGGATCAAGGAAACCCTTAAGATATTGAATAAAGCCGGAGCCAATATTTTCAAAAAGAATGGGATCCTATTTATTCCAAAGAAAATATATGATGAAAAGAGTCTCAACGTATCAGCCATTTTCTCTGATTGGGACTTGTGGCCTATGGCTAAAACCAACGGGGCCAAAGAGGCAGAGACATCCTTCGACACAGAAATGAAGGCGACAGCTAAGGTGATCGCGGCATTACGCATCGGCCAACTGGAAGTGGAGAATAAATATGACAACCAGGTGCATGGCGATTATTTCATGCATTTCAGTTGGCAAGACTTTACACAGGACGAGATGGCTGCCTGCCAATCTGTATTTCTAATAGAAGAGTTGGCCACCTTGTTGGGTGATGGATTAAGTGATTTCTCACATCTGCTGGCCTCTAACAAACCGGTAAAAGTGCTGGTGTTGAAACGTTCTGCCAATATCGATTACAGAATGAATGGCATGAAACAGGGAAGCGAACCTGTCTTTCAACAAGAGCTGGGTACGATTGCCGTTTCTCATCGCAATACCTATACCGTTCAGTCCACGGCAATCACGCCGAAGAATTTATTTGATGGTTTTTCTGCAGGATTGAAGTGTTTTTCTCCTGCCTTATTTTATGTGCTGACATCCCAGAAGGATACAGATATTGATCCCTACTTATGGGTAAGTGCAGCAATTGAAGGCCGTGCTTTCCCCGGATTCACCTATAATAATGAGTTAAAACTTCCATGGGGCAGCCGATTCACTGTAGATAGAAATCCACAACCAGATACCGACTGGCCTTCTTCTGAATTGCATTATAAGGATGAGGGTGGCCAGAATGCCACCATGAACCTCTCTTTTACCTATGCGGACTTTGCTGTTTTGGATAAAACGTATTGTTCAAACTATTTAATAGTACCCCAACAATTTTGGAGTGACGACCTAGTAGTTATGTCTGAGTATATTGAGATGAGTGCTGAAGAATCCTATGGTAAGGTTCCCTTCATATGGATGATAGATAGTGACAACTCAGTACTTAAAGTGGCTGTAGCCTGGCCAATTGTATTATCGTGTCGTGAACGGCTTGACTTCTGGAATTACCTGCAGGAGAATGCAGGAATTAATAGCTACCATGTGCAAAAAGCATTGGAAAATATGCGGGAAGAGTTGCAGAAGGAATTGGAAAATGAAGTTTCAACCATCAATGAGGAACACGAAAAAGCCATTAAAAGTGTAAAAGATGAAACTGCCGGCGAGACGATGGAGCGGTTGACCTCTTTTCTGCTGGACATGGATAGCGCATCCCTGGTACCTTCACCTCCTGCTGAAACCGCCACGCCTGTAACTGAAGAAGTAAAAGAAACGGAAACTCCAGAACCTGTTGCTGAAGAAGAGGAGGAAGAACTTTCCCTCGGAGAGCCATGGATAGAGAGTGCATTATGTACTTCCTGTAATGAATGTACAGATATCAGCAGTAAACTCTTTGATTATGATGCAGATAAGTTGGCTTTCATAGCTGACCCTAAGGGCGGCACCTTTGCTCAAATCGTGCAAGCTGCAGAAAAATGCCCCGTCAAGATCATCCATCCCGGAAAGCCATTAGATCCCAGTGAGTCCGGACTCGATGACCTCATTAAGCGTGCAGATAAATTTAACTGATGATCAATGGTCAATGAAATCATCATACCACTGGCGATTTTAGTTGGACTTGGTTTGTTGTTCGCTACCATCCTTGCCATCGCATATAAGAAACTCAGAGTCTATGAAGATCCTAGATTGGACGTCGTTGAAGATATGTTGCCAAGCACAAATTGTGGTGCCTGCGGGGTACCCGGTTGTCGTGCTTTTGCCGAAAAATTAATAGATAATGAATTGAAGCCCTCGGGTTGTACCGTTAGTTCAGCGGAGGCCATAGATGATATAGCATCGTTTCTAGGTGTTGAAGCAGGCGAGGCAGTAAAACGTGTGGCACGATTGCTATGTGCCGGAGGCACTGATGAAGCCCAAAACCTGGCAGAATACAAAGGGGGCATGAGCACCTGCAGAGGTGAGGCTGTCGTTACAGGAGGGTCCAAGGAGTGTACATGGGGTTGCCTTGGCTTGGGGGATTGTGAAGATATTTGCGATCAGGATGCTATTACCATGAATGATCAGGCACTGCCAGTGGTTGATCCTGATAAGTGTACTGCTTGCAATGATTGTATTGAAGTATGCCCAAAAGGATTATTTGTGTTGATGCCCATTGATCAAAAGCTGATCGTGCAATGTAAGTCATTGCTGGAAGGTGACTTGGCTGAATCCAAATGCTCGGTGGCCTGTAATGCTTGCGGAAGATGTGTGGCAGACTCCATGCCTGACGTGATAGAAATGGTAGATAACCTGGCTGTGATCAATTACGATCTGAATCAATTGACTTCTCCAGAGGCGATCCGGCGTTGTCCCACCGATGCAATTGTGTGGTTGGACAATGAAGCTCAATTTGAAAAGGTGGAAAAATCTACCTTACCTTTAGGCAGAGTAGATGTAAATCAGGAACTTGAAAATGTTTATTATCAATAATAACTGAGCGATGTTTGGAAAAAAAGTAGCCATTACCCTTAGAGAATCTCTTCAAGCCATTGAAATGGCAATTTGTGAGGGATACCAAAGTTCAGAGGTTATCAGTGGATGGTCCACCAAAAAAGTGAATCGCAATCTGTGGAATAGACAGGTGAATACATTGGTTTCGAAAGATATTGGATTTGTTTCAGGGATAGCTGCCACAGGACTACGTACAGGGGCATTTCTTAAGGGAAGAGAAATGGTTTCAATTATGAATGGCCTGAAAGGGGCATACAACCGGCATTTACCTTTAGTGGTAGTTCTGGAAAATGACACCCCGCTCCACTTTTCATTTTCAGATACGAACTCTTTTCAACTTTATGCTTCCACAGGACAGGAAGCGATAGACTATCTGCTTATAGCACATCGAATCGCTGAATTATCCCTGATTCCCGGTATGGTTATCATTGATAAGGATCTTGGAACAGCGACCGAAGAGGTCAACATCCCTTCAAAAGAGGAGATCATTGACTTTCTGGGGGGTGCGGATGAGGAAATACCTTCACCCACACCTTCTCAAAATATGATCTTTGGAAAGAACAGGCGCAGGATCCCTAATTGGTTCAGCTTCGATCAGCCCATCCTTTCCGGCGCAGTGAAAGATGATAAAGGAAATCTTCTGGAAGCAGCCGCACAGAAACAATATTTCGAAAAACATTTGCCACAGATCACTGAGCAGGTATTTGATGAGTATGCAAAAATTGCCGGAAGGGAATATGGCGTATTCACAGGATATATGGAAAAGGATGCAGAGTACCTTATTATTACCAGGGGAGCCACTTTTGAGTTGGTAAAAGGTACAGTTGATCATTTACGCGATGACAAAAAGTTAAAGGTAGGATGCGTTCACATGGGATTGTCCCCCATTTCAAAAGAGCTGACCACCCTACTGAAAGGTAAGAAGGGGATTACCATTCTCGACAGAGAAATTCCCTCTTTATATAATGACTTGATCACTTCAAAGAGCACCGCAGAGAGTACCCCCTATTCCGGATTATATGGTACTGTACCAACTCAAGAAGATTTGATCGCAGTATTTGAGAATATGCTCCGAGAGGGAGGCCAAAAAAGAAACTTTTGGATAGGTGTTCAATTTACAGCCCCGTCAAGCGCTTATCCCAAGCATGAGATCTTGCTGCAAAATATCAGCAGGGAATATAAAGATATCAATGAATCAGTGCTTCCATCGGAAGGTTCAGAAAAAGAAGAAGAAAGGAAAGAAGAAAAGAAGAAGAAAATCCTTCCATTTACTATTCGCCAGTACCAGGATCAGGGGCCTCCATATACCCGTCTATCCAGATTCTATGATGACACTGCCGGGATCTATAATGATAAAGGGGAGTTAGTTGCTGATCCATTTCAGGCGGTATCAGCGGTACCCCCTGTGGTAATGGATTTTTCTGTGGCCGATGACCGGGAAGCATTTCCCAAGTTCGTGGCTCAGGAGTGCTCCGGTTGTGGGGAGTGCTTTGTGTATTGCCCACATTCAGCAATGCCTCCTATTTCCATCGGATTGGAAGCGATAATAAAGGCAGGCATAGACATTGCGACAAAGAAAGGAAAGCAGATCACTCAGCTGACACCGGTGATAAAGAACCTGGCAAAGATAGGTAGCAATGAATTGGTGGAAAACGAAAATGCGAAGACCATTGTAGATTTTCTCCCGAAGACTTTTGAAAAGGTCACCACTCAGATGAAATTGGAAGGGGAGAAACTGGCAGTCGTTAAAGATGAATTTGGTGGAGTAATGGAGGGTATTGGGGAATTTAACTTTGCTGTTACCGAACCATTTTTTGATGCACCGAATAAACAGGAGAAGAATACCGGAGAACTCTTTTCATTAGTTGTAGATCCAAATGCGTGTACAGGATGTGGCTTGTGCGCTGATGTTTGTGAGGAAGAGGCCTTGGTGATGAGCGAGCAAAGCAGGGAGTTATTAGAGAAGGCGCAACAAGCATTTGACCTTTGGGAGCAGTTGCCTGATACTTCCGGTGATACCATCACAAGAATGCACCATGATAAAGAGTACAACTCTCTTGCAGCAATATTATTGAGTAGAAATTTCTATTATTCCATTACCGGAGGCGGCACCTCTGAGCGAGGGGCTTCTGATAAGGCCATCTTCCACTTAGTGACCGCTGCGGCAGAGTCAATTATTCAACCTAAGATCGGTGAAAGGGCAAAAGCAATAGAAGAAATGATCTCCGCACTTTCGGAGAATATCCATACAAAATTGAGCGATGCGATCCCAAAAGGTGATTTCGGTCCGTTGCTAAATGTCATCGGTGAAGCCGGAACGATGAAGCAGCCATTTGATGAGATCATTGGGCAGATGGGCTCCAAGAAACAGTTGAAATTGATCGATACGCTGGAGCTGCAACGAAAGATAGAGCTGGCTTCTGCGTTGAAAGACCTCCATTGGGCGCTTACTGAAGGGCCTACCGGAACAGGGCGTTCCCGCTATGGGGTGACCCTTTCCGGAACACAGGGATGGGAGATGAATTACCCTTACAATCATCTGAGTTCACCTGCCATCATCCATTTAGATAATTCTACCCCTGAGGTAGCCCTTGGGTTAGCCATGGGACATGTCCGCCATCAGCTGGATAATATCAAATTGTTCAGAAGAGCTGAATTGGACGCTAAAGATAAATACGACTCCGCTATTCACGATATGGAGATCGCAGGGTTGCAGTGGGATGAGCTCACCGAAGAGGAGAGATCGATGATCCCTCCCATCTTCCTGGTGGGGAATAAAGAGACATTGGAAGCAAAGAACCTGGCTTCATTATTATCCGTTCTTTCTTATGACCTTCCACTTAAAGTCATGGTTATTGATGATGGGTTACCCACTTCTTTGGATCAGGGAGCATCCTACTATATGAGTAAAGCCAATACCCTAATTTCTGCAATGATTCAGAAGAGCGCTTCTGTATATCAATTGTCTACTGCAAATGCTGACCTTTTGCTCAGCGGACTGCATGAAGGGATACAAAGCCCCAGGCCGGCACTATTTCACTTGTTGGCACCGAGTACAGGGAACGACCCTGACCGTCTATGGCCAAAATTGGGATCTCTGGCACTCAACACAAGAGCATTCCCTTACTTGAAATATACCCCTGAAGATAATTCCTTCATTTGCACCAATGTGGACCTCAGCCAAAACCCTTCTGCTGATGAACCATGGTTCACACAAGAAATTTCCTATGGTGACGAAGAGGAGAAAACGATAGAGTACACCTTTACCTGGGCAGACTGGGCCTATGCCATGAAAGATTGGGAAGAGCACTTTTCTCCCTATGACGAGAAAGAGGGCCAACAATTACCAGTAGCAGAATATATTATTTTAGATAAGGATTCCCGCGATGGGAAAGTACCCGTGATCATCCGGGCTGATGAGGAGGGGATCAAGAACTATACAGTTACTAAAGATGTTGTTTCCATTACTGAAGCCGTATTGGCTACATGGAATACCCTGAGGGAAGTGGGCGGAACGCTTACCAAGTATCCCGAGAAGTTGAGAAATGATGTGCAAGAAGAGCTGAAGGGGGAACATCAGGAAGAGCTGGAGCAATTGAAGAAGGAGTATGAAGAGAAATTAAAAAATTTGGAGCAGGAGCAGTTAGAGAAGATACGCATAAAGATCCGTGATAAGTTAGTTGCACTTTCCCAACAAGGGGGTAAGGTAAAAGAAGAAAGTGAATAGGAATGATAACCACCCAAGAGCCCATGAGATCTACAGTCACTTTTAAGAAGGGCGTTCACCCTGAGGAGTTCAAAGAGCTCAGCGATCATTGTGCCATCGAAAGGATGCCTTTTGTTGAGGAATATACCTTACCACTCAACCAACACATAGGCGCTCCCTCAAAACCTGTTGTTCAAAAGGGGCAGAAGGTACGAAGGGGCGAAATGATCGCAGAGCCGGCAGGATATGTTTCCGTAGCGCTCCACTCTCCGGTAGATGGTACCGTCACCGCCATAGACCTCTTTGAGCATATCAATGGGGAGATGACCCCGGCGATTCGAATTCAGGCTGACCCATTCAGCAGTCAACAGCTCAATGGAAGTGGAGGTGAGATCTCTTTTGAGAAAATGGATGGAAAAGAATTCATCAGCAGTGTGCAGTTGGCAGGGATCGTTGGATTAGGCGGCGCCGCATTCCCGGCACATGTCAAATTCGCTATTCCTGAGGATAAGAGCTGCCGATATTTAATGCTCAACGGTTGTGAATGTGAACCCTTTTTAACTGCAGATCACCGCGTGATGGTAGAATATGCGGATGAGTTGATTGACGGGATCCGCATCTTACAGAAATTTGTACAAGCAGAGAAGATATACATCGGCATTGAGGCCAATAAGCCTGATGCCATAACCATCCTGGAAGAGAAAGCCAATGCGAGTGAACTGCCCATTGAAATGGCACCCCTCCGGGTAAAATATCCGCAAGGGGCAGAGAAGATGATGATCTCAGCGATCTTGAAAAAAGAGGTGCCCAGCGGGAAATTGCCTATTGATGTGGAGACCTTGGTGAGCAATGTAGGGACATTGGTAGCAGTAAGTCAGTGGTTCAGAAAGCAGCAACCGTTGATGGAACGTGTAGTAACCGTTACCGGTACCGCTATTCGGAGGCCGGCTAATGTGCTGGTACCCATTGGAACTCCAATGCGTGAAGTGGTAGAATTGTGCGGCGGGATCATTGATGATGCCGCGCGCATATTACTGGGCGGCCCTATGATGGGGATGGTGCAAAAGTCATTGGACGTACCTGTGGTCAAAGGAACCAGCGGGATATTGGTGCTCACAGCAAACGAAGTTCGCGATATAGAAACGGTAAGCTGCATTCGCTGTAGTAAATGTTTAGATGCCTGCCCTATTTTCCTTAATCCTTCCTTCCTGGGATTATTAGCGAAAAATGGGTTATGGGATGAGATGGGAGAGAATAATATCATGGATTGCTTTGAATGTGCCAGTTGCTCTTTTGTTTGTCCTTCAGGGATACCCCTTGTACAAAGTTTTAGGGTGGGGAAGGGAATGCTCAGAGAAAAATGGGCCAGGGAGAAACCCGCCTCCGCATGAAATGAAAATACTTCATGCTTAGTCGGGTAAAGAAGAAGCCAAATAATTATATTTAGATGATCTTCAATAAAAGAACAGAGGAAATAATGACCAGATAAAAAGATGTCTGACAAGTTATCCATATCTACGGCCCCATTTCTGCACGGTAAAGATACTACCTCCAAGATCATGTTTGAGGTGGTGTACACTTTACTGCCTATCGTAGCCGTCTCCTATTATTTCTTTGGATTGGCGGCATTCATGCTTACCATTTCATGTATTGTTGGCTGTGGGGTTACAGAATATATATTTGATACTGATGGTAAAAAAGGGAGGTCCTTAAAAGATGGCAGTGCTTTGATCACCGGAATTTTACTCGCATTGACCCTTCCACCGGGCTTTCCTTTGTGGATGGCATTTTTAGGGGGAGTTGTAGCCATCGGTATGGGGAAAGTGATGTGGGGTGGATTGGGCCAGAATGTTTTCAACCCCGCTTTATTGGGACGGGCCTTTTTACAGGCGGCATTTCCCACGGCGATCACCACATGGACACTTCCCGACCAACAATTTTTTAATTTTCGGGGCACCAACCTGGCCATGCCACTATACCAGGGGGAGAATGTTGATGCTGTCACAGCTTCCACGCCACTTGCAAAGATGAAATTTGCCCATATCCTTACCAATTATTCAGAGTTACTATTTGGTAATACCGGCGGCTCACTGGGTGAGACGTGCGGTATCATCATCATATTGGCAGGCATTTATTTGGTCGTCAGAAAAATTATTCATTGGAGGATACCCATTTCAATTATGCTTTCCGCCTCCATTTTCTCGGGGATACTATGGTTCATAGATCCCACTATTTATCCTTCTCCCTTATTTATGATACTTTCGGGAGGCATGTTGTTGGGAGCTGTTTATATGGCGACCGACCTGGTGACCTCCCCACTTACTGCCAAAGGGTGCTGGATATTTGGGATAGGGATCGGGATATTGATCGTGCTGATACGTGTATGGGGTGGATTGCCCGAAGGGGTCATGTATGCTATATTGCTGATGAACTCAGCTACGCCATTGATCAACAAATATGCAAAAAACCGTGTTTACGGAACATAAATGACAGAAGAAGAAAATATAGAGCAACAAATACCGGAAATTGCTGAGGAGAAAGAGCCAAGTTCTTTTCGACTCATCATTACCCTTGGCATTGCAGGATTGCTTTCGGGCATCGTGTTGGTGAGCGTATATCTATATACCTTACCCATGATAGAAGCCAATAAGGCAGAGGCATTGCGGAAGGCCATTTATAAGGTGTTGCCAGAATGCGATTACTTTGAGACACTAGAGCTTAGGTCTGGGCAATTATTGAAATGGGAAGAAGGGGATAAGCAGGAGAGCGGTTCAGAGGTTAAGAGGATCTTCCTGGGGTATGATAAAGATAAAGAGGTCATTGGTTTTGCCATTCCCGGTGCTGAAGCAGGATTTCAGGATATCATTGGGGTGATATTCGGGTATAATGCGGGAGCGCAAATGATCATTGGGTTTGAAGTGTTGGAGAGTAAAGAGACACCGGGGCTGGGGGATAAGATATTTAAGGATTTAGACTTCCAGGAGAATTTCAAAGCATTGGCAGTTGCCCCGGAGATCATCCCCGTTAAGAAGGGAAAGAAGTTGAATCCCAATGAAGTGGAGACCATCACCGGTGCCACTATTTCATCCAAGGCAATAGTTAGGTTGCTGAATAATAGCATTAGTGAATGGCAAAAAGCCATTAATGAATATATGGAAGCGAATAATATCAAAATGGGTGAAAAGTAATGAGTGCTCAAGCAGAAAATAAAAACAATTACGAGGAGTTCCTAAAGGGGTTGTGGAAGGAGAACCCTGTTTTTATTGCGGTTTTGGGGATGTGTCCGGCATTGGCGGTGACCAATTCAGCCATCAATGCATTGGCCATGGGATTGGCGACCACCTTTGTGTTGGTATGCTCCAGCATTTTGGTGAGCTTGTTCCGTAACATCATTCCCAAGCAGGTGAGGATCACCTCTTATATTGTGATCATCGCCACCTTTGTAACAGTTACCGATTTTGTGATGGCCGGATTTACTCCTCAGGTGCATAAAGAGTTGGGTGCTTTTATTGCATTGATAGTGGTCAACTGTTTGATACTTGGCAGACAGGAGGCCTTTGCCTCCAAGAATACCCTTGGGCTGTCCATTGCCGATGGCTTGGGCATGAGTGCCGGGTTTACCTTTGCCCTACTTTGTATTGGCATCATCCGCGAAATATTGGGTAACGGCACCTTGTTTGGCTTTGGATTGTTTGGCGAAGGGTTTGAGCCGTGGATCGTGATGATACTCCCTCCTGGTGGATTTTTCGCTTTAGGGTTTTTGTTATTATTCTTTAACTGGTTCACAGAATGGAGGAAAAAGAGGAGAGAACAATTAAAAAATGAGAACTGATGGATAGCAATTTATTATGGATCTTTGTTTCTGCCTTGTTGGTGAATAACTTCACCCTGGCCTACTTCTTGGGTTTGTGCCCCTTTTTAGGGGTATCCACCAAGATCATCACCGCCTTTCGACTGGGTATGGCCAATATCTTTGTGATGGTGATCACCGCCATCTGTTCCTATGCTTTGAATACGTGGGTACTGCCCTATGCGCCTTACTTACGGCTTATCTCCTTTATTATAGTTATCGCCAGTACTGTGCAATTTGTAGAGATGACCATTAAAAAGCTGAGTCCCGATCTATTTAGGGCATTGGGGATCTTTTTGCCGCTGATTACTACCAATTGTGCTATATTGGGATTGGCACTTTTTGCCACTAATAAGGGTTATGGTTTTGTAGAGGGTGTAGTGTATGCCTTAGGTGCCGGTGGAGGTGTAACTTTAGCATTGATATTGTTGGCGGGTATTAGGGAGGAGACCCGCATACTCAATATCCCGAAATTGATAGAAGGCACCGCCTTGAATTTAATTGTTGCCGGCATTATCTCTTTGGCCTTTATGGGCTTTGCCGGATTATTTAGCTCTTAGTTACTATGGAATTATTTGATTATATCATACCAATTATTGCTGTTGGTGCACTCTGTGCGGGGTGGGTGGTTGTACAACTTCTGGCCCGCCGACTCAAGACTAAGAACCACATCACCACTTTGGCAGACAATTGCACTACCTGCACCTGTGGAGGTGACGGGGAGTGTGATAATGGGGGTCATTAGTTTTTGGGCGTTTCCGCCAGCTGGCGGACCGGGCTTTCCGCTATATCTTTTGTCCTGAAACACTTAAAGCTTATTCAGGACATAAAACTGTTGCAGGTTTATCTAGAGCCTGTCCAGAACCGCCGAAGGCTGGTTCTGGGCAAAAGGATACCGCTTCAATCCCTAACG
>CAZNGA010000050.1:16953-24711 GCA_964572485.1 uncultured Chitinophagales bacterium | reverse complement strand
AGTCGGGCAGGCCCGCCTGACTGACGAAGTCGGGCAGGCCCGCCTGACTGACGAAATCGGGCAGGAATGATGATTTAAGAAGTTCTAAGAATGAATGAATAAATGAATCAAAAATCATAAATCAGTGTTCGGTGGTTGACATTCAGAAACCTAGCCAGAAAAGCAGTCTCACTAATCTATCAACGCAGTATAATCATTGCCCCCAACTCTCTTATTCCCCCTTTTAAGGGGGTCAGGGGGATTTAATGTGCTACAATTTTACTCCAATGTATAAAGTGACAGATTGCGTCGTCTCTCCGCTCCTCGCAATGACGAAAATTATGGGATTATTTATTCATTCACCACCAGCTTGTACCCGGTGCCATGAACATTGAGGATATTGACATTGCCATCACTATTCAAATATTTCCTTAATCGGGCAATGAACACATCCATCGACCGCCCCTTGAAGTAATCATAGTCCCCCCAGATGGTGGTCAATATCTTCTCCCGGGTGACCACTTCATTTCTCTGTGAGCAGAGAAGTTGGAGCAGATCGGCTTCCTTGGAGGTCAACTTTTCCTCCTTGCGGCCGGCAGCAATTATTTGGCGTGTATAATCGAAATTGAATTTACCCACTTTATCGGTGGTTGACATTCAGAAACCTAGCCAGAAAAGCAGTCTCACTAATCTATCAACGCAGTATAATCATTGCCCCCAACTCTCTTATTCCCCCTTTTAAGGGGGTCAGGGGGATTTAATGTGCTACAATTTTACTCCAATGTATAAAGTGACAGATTGCGTCGTCTCTCCGCTCCTCGCAATGACGAAAATTATGGGATTATTTATTCATTCACCACCAGCTTGTACCCGGTGCCATGAACATTGAGGATATTGACATTGCCATCACTATTCAAATATTTCCTTAATCGGGCAATGAACACATCCATCGACCGCCCCTTGAAGTAATCATAGTCCCCCCAGATGGTGGTCAATATCTTCTCCCGGGTGACCACTTCATTTCTCTGTGAGCAGAGAAGTTGGAGCAGATCGGCTTCCTTGGAGGTCAACTTTTCCTCCTTGCGGCCGGCAGCAATTATTTGGCGTGTATAATCGAAATTGAATTTACCCACTTTATAGGTGGAGTCATTCTTGGAAACAGAGTGCTTATACCTCTTCAATACGGCTTTGATACGCAGTTGCAACTCTTCCATGCTAAAGGGCTTTGTCAAGTAATCATCGGCCCCTATCTTAAGTCCCTTGATCCTGTCTTCCTTTAGCACTTTTGCCGTTAAGAAGATGATGGGAATGACCTTATCTTCCTTACGGATCTCATTGACCAAAGTGAACCCATCTTTTCTGGGCATCATCACATCCAATATCAAAATATCGTAGTAATTATGCTTAAAGGCCTGATAGGCATCTTCACCATCAACACATAGGTGAACAAAGTATCCCTTTAATTCCAGGTATTCTGCCAGTATCGATCCCAAATTAGAATCATCTTCGGCCAATAATATTCTGCTCTTTGATCTATCTTTCATAATTATATATCATTTTTTGATCGGAAAACGGATGGTGAATTCGCTTCCTTTATTTAGCTCGCTATCAACGGATATGGAGCCATTATGTGCTTCTATCATACTTTTTACATAGGAAAGGCCCAATCCAAATCCTTTCACATCATGGATGTTGCCTGTAGATACCCGGTAAAATCTCTCAAAGACCCTCTTCTGGGCATCTCTGCTGATCCCTATTCCATTGTCTTTTACTTTGATGACCAGGTGGTGGTCCTGAATAGAGGTTGAAATAGTGACCTTAGGGGGTTCTACCGCATATTTGATGGCATTATCCAGTAGATTGGAGATAATATGCCCAATGTGTTCCTCATCACCGGGAATGACCGCTTCTTCAGCATTATAATCACAAACCACAGCACCATTTCGGCTATCCAGCAGGAGGCCTGCATTTTGAATGCAGCCATCTATCAACTTATGGATATCTACCAATTTGTGCTCTATTTTGAATTCGTCCTTGTCAAGCTGTGCAATTTTTAATACAGTCTCCACATGGGTGCCCAATTTTTTATTCTCTTCTTCTATAATATCATGAAATCGTTTTGCCTGCTTCGCATCTTTTACTATGGTTTCATCCTTGATGGCTTCTGTCGCTAACGCAATGGATGAAATGGGGGTTTTAAATTCATGGGTCAGGTTATTGATAAAATCTGATTTCATATCCGCCAGTTTCTTTTGCCTGATCATGGTGAGTATGGTGTAGGTAAAACCAAATACAACTGCCAGGATCAGCACTGTGGAAAAAGATAGCATCACCCATAACGACATCAGTACATGTGACTTCTCATCAGGGAAGTAGACGGCCAGGTATCTGGATCCTTTATCGAGTACACTTCCCGGAAACAAACTTATCTTATGAGCGTCGGGTATATTTTCAGCGGTAAATCCCACACTTCCCATGAGTATCGATTGGTCTGACTTCTTTTCAGCAACTGCATATTGAAAGGGAATGGGGATGTTATGGTGAAGCAATTCTTTTCTCAGAATGATATCAATATCCACGAGGTTGACTCGCTCCCCAACCGAACGATCACTGCTGATGATATCCATCAAAAGTTCTTTTACTACTACGCTTTGCTTGGTAGATGAATCGGGATCGCTCGCTATTTGGGTGACATACTCTCTGGTTATTTTTTCGCTGTCCAGCTTGCCTGTAATTCTCACTTGAATAGAATCTTTGCTGGATACTGATATGCTCAATCCTTTATTTTGCGGTAGCATGAGCATCGTCTCTTTATCCAGTGTAAAGATATTATCTACAATATTCCTATCCGGGAAAGCGACCATTTTCACCAGCTTATTGTTAGGGCCCCTGAAGTAGACATCCCCTACGGTCAGGCAAGAGTCCATATCCGCCAGGTTGCAATCTCTCATATAAGCACTTACCACACCCTCGCTCATCATTGATAACTGTTCCTTTTTTTCAAGCTTTAGAACAGTTGCATTAAGGGCCTTATTCACATTTTGTGCAAAATCCTGCTCCTTCAGCTCAATGGCATTGTCAACCCAATATAATTGGGTGATCACCAACCCGATCAATGAAACGGTTATCAATGCTATGATCTGCTGTATCCTATTCACTTTCATCACTACAAATTTAGGCTATTTTAGGCCGAGGAGTGTAATTTTAACATTTTTTAACATGCCTTAACCATCTCTTAACAGTAGCGCACCTATTTCAATATAGTTTTGTAGCTGTAATCATCAAATTAAACAAAAATAAGGAGGCCCACATGAACTCATTAAAAACACTCGCTTTCTTCACTTTTGCTTTGAGCGCTATGCTACTCAGCAATTCCCTCTTTGCTCAAACTACTACTAAAGAACATCAGGAACAACAAGGGTACAAGTATAAAATAATTCAAAAAGCAATAGATGGTAAGGAGTGCAGCAAAGAGGAGATGAAAAAGTGCATCGTTATTTGCACCAAAGGGGATAGCACTGATGTACATGATAATTGTTGTAAAATGGTCAATATGGGCGCTGACAAAGGAATGAAAGTAGAGAAAAAAGTGATCACCACAGAAGATGGTAAAACGATCGTGATCATGACTTGCACCACCGACCCTGAGAATGTGAGCACAAAGTGTACCGGAAAATTTGATGAGAATGTGACGATCAACATCATTGGTGGCGATGGTGGGGACATGGAAATGGAAGTAGAGAAGTACTGTAATAGTAAAGAAGCAAAGACAAAGATGATGATGTGTTGTGTAGAAGCAAGCGAAAGTGGAAAGTACGGCCAAAAGCGAAGCCACAGACACAACCGAAGCAGAGAGAACAATCCAAAGAAGGTGGAAGATATAACCACAAGTACAACCCTCGAGCTAACGACCTTGAAGTTTTACCCAAATCCCAATGCAGGGAACTTTACCTTAGATTTCAATATTGAAACACGTGGCAATACTACTGTTTCCATATTTGATATCAATGGTAAGGAAGTTTACAAAGAAGAGTTGCTTGACTTTTCCGGCAACTACAAAAAAGTGATTGACCTGAGTGATCAGGCCAATGGATCATACATTATACAAATTGAGCAAGGCCAACAGTTGATCCAAAAGAAAATGATTCTGCATTAAGGGCTTCTTTTTTATTTTTATAATTGATTGCGGTGCATGGGATTTATCTCATGCGCCGCTTCTTGTTAAGGTAAGACTTACCAATGTTGGCTCAGCGCTTAATAAAAACTGTATCGTCATTGCGAGGATCCGCCGGCTGGGGGAGACGAAGCAATCTGTTCAATTAAACACTCCCGCTCTTTCGGATTTGAAATCCGAAAGCTAAATCCGCCTAGCCCCCTTAAAAGGGGGAATAAGAGCGGAGGTAATAACCTCACCAAAAACGATAATCAAAGTCCCTTTGAGTTGTGCCGAAGGCGGGACTCGAACCCGCATGCCCAAAAGAGCACTACGCCCTGAACGTAGCGTGTATACCAATTTCACCACTTCGGCAGTGATCATTTATCGAACCACAAATGTAAAGGAAAAATTATTAACTGACTAGATCGCTACCTTATGCTCACGCAAAGCATCATTCAATGAAGTCTTCTTATCGGTTGACTCTTTTCTTTTACCGATGATCAGTGCACAAGGTACCTGGTATTTTCCGGCGGGGAATTCTTTTTCATAACTCCCCGGTATGACCACTGATCCTCCCGGAACCCTCCCTTTGTATTCAACAGGTTCGCTGTCGGTAACATCTATGATCTTGGTGGAGTTGGTGATCACCACATTGGCACCTAGTACCGCTTCCTTTTCGATGAGGGCTCCTTCCACGACGATGCAACGGGAACCGATAAAACAATTATCTTCTATAATGACAGGCGCTGCCTGTATGGGTTCTAAAACGCCTCCAATTCCTACACCACCGCTTACATGTACCTCTTTGCCAATTTGGGCACATGAGCCCACTGTGGCCCAGGTGTCTACCATGGTGCGCTCATCTACGTAAGCGCCAATATTCACGTAAGAAGGCATTAGTATGGCTCCTTTGCCTAAATAAGCTCCATATCGGGCAATCGCATGGGGCACGACCCTTACACCTAAACTTTTAAAGTCCTTTTTCAATGGGATCTTATCATGGAATTCAAATTCCCCGATCTCCATCACCTTCATCTTTTGTAAAGGGAAATACAGTATCACCGCTTTTTTTACCCACTCATTCACCTGCCATCCACCCTCTTTGGGTTCAGCAACACGTATTTCTCCCTTATCCAGCCCTTCGATGGTAGCCCTGATGGCTTGCTCCACATCCTCCTGCTCCAACATGGACCTGTCGTCCCAGCATTGCTCTATTAATTGTCTATTTGGATCCATTTACCACAAATTTGCTCCTAAAATAATTGTTTTCAAGGTGTTTTCTAAATAAAATGGGATCAGAAAGGGGAATCCTTCTCTTTGGACATATGATTGAAGACCATTTTATCCATAAATCCCGGGAACCACTTATTCATAAAAACGGTCATTTTTCCTTGCCTGGTCAATATCACCTCCCGTTTTCTTTTACCAATTCCTTTTATCAAATGATTGGCCACTTCTTCCGGCTGCATCATCTTTTGTTCATCTCGTGGCGATTCCTTCTGTGCCAGGCCACCGGCATCGAGGGCCGTGTTCCTAATGTTGGAGGCGGTAAATCCCGGACAGAGAACCATTACATGGATCCCCTTCTTTAAGTTCTCGGTGCGGAGGGCTTCCAAAAATCCCTGCATCGCAAATTTTGATGCAGAGTACCCTACCCTTCCCGGTAATCCCCGATACCCGGCAATTGAGGAAACACCAATGATGCTTCCCCTACTTTTCAGGAGGTATGGCATCGCATATTTTGTACAATAGACCATCCCCCAAAAATTGGTATTCATGAGTTGTTCGAGCACCTCCAATTCCAGGTCTGCAAATAGGGCACGCATCGATATCCCGGCATTGTTGACCAATATATCTATCCCTCCATATTTTTCAACGGTTTGGGTGATCAAGGATTGACAGTCCTCACGGCGAGAAACATCTGTCTTTACAGTGAGTACTTCTACTCCTTGCCGTGAAAGTTCACCAGCCAGTTGTGTTAGTTTTTCTTCATTGCGGGCAGCCAGCGACAGCTTCGCTCCATGTCTGGCAAATGCCTTGGCGCATGCAAGGCCTATACCGGACGATGCTCCTGTTATTACGACTACCTTATTTTTTAATTTGCTCAATCAGCAATATTTTAACCACAAAGTAAACAAAAATGATAAAATTCGAAATACGAATATCGAAATCCTAAATAATACTTAAATTCAAATTAACAAAATTCTAAACAAGACGCTGATAACAATTTCGAATTTGCTTAAAGTTTTGGATTTATTTCAGATTTGAGATTTTGATTTTCGTGCTTAGCATATAAAGATTATCATTAGCTTTGCATTTTTAAAAAGTAAAAAATCAATCCATGAAAAAAATAGTATTGATAACAGGTGCCACTTCCGGTATCGGAATGTCAACGGCCCGCTTATTTGCAAAAAATGATTACAACATCATCATCACGGGCAGGCGCAAAGAAAGGTTAGAGGAATTCGCCAATGAACTCAGATCCACCACAGAGGTCCTTACCCTTACTTTTGATGTCCGTAGCAATGAGGAAGTCGTTGCAAACATAAAATCTATACCCGAAGAGTGGCAGAAAATAGATGTGTTAGTGAACAATGCTGGATTAGCCAGAGGTTTATCCGATATACAAAACGGGGTGATCGATGATTGGGAGACCATGATAGACACCAATGTCAAGGGATTGCTCTACATGACCAAAGCTGTAACTCCTCTTATGATCGCTCATGGAAATGGACATATTATCAACATTGGCTCCACTGCCGGCAAGGAGGTCTATTTTAAGGGTAACGTTTATGCTGCTACGAAACATGCAGTGAATGCATTGACCAAATCCATGCGTATCGATCTCTTATCTGAAGGGATCAAGGTGACAGGTGTGCATCCGGGCCATGTGCTGACAGAATTTGCCAAGGTCCGGTTTGATGGCGATGAAGAAAAAGCGGGTGCCACTTACAGAGGATTTACGCCCCTTTCTCCTGATGACGTGGCAGAAGTTATTTTCTTTGCCGCTTCCCGGCCGGCCAATGTGAATATTGATGATGTGGTGATGATGTGTACGGCGCAGGGCAGTGTGAATCATATAAAAAGAAGTAGTAAGTCGTAAGGATAGGGGAATTGATGGTTACTGGATACTAGATGCTGATTATTAATTTTCCCCGCTTATTCCCCCTTAAAAAGGGGGTTAGGGGGATTATGGAAGTACTATTTTACAATATCTATAAAATCATTAACCTCCTCCCTCTTATTCCCCCTTGTAAAGGGGGTTAGGGGGATTATGGAAGTAATATTTTACAATATCTATAAAATCATTAACCCCAACCCTCTTATTCCCCCTTGTAAAGGGGGTTAGGGGGATTTGGTTTTCAGATGGTGAATTCGAAAGAGCGTGGGATTACAAATCCCAAGTTTTTTACTTTCGGATTGCAAATCCGAAAGAGCATAGGTTATTGCGCCTTCGCCACCTGCGGTGGCTCGGCGCTTCACAAAAACGCTATCGTCATTGCAATACGCCGGCAGGCGGAGAAGCAATCTGTCTAATGCATCAACGCACTATAATCATTAACCTCCCCCCTCTTATTCCCCCTTGTAAAGGGGGTTAGGGGGATTTGGTTTTCAGATGGTGA
>CAZNGA010000050.1:0-16853 GCA_964572485.1 uncultured Chitinophagales bacterium | reverse complement strand
TAAAGGGGGTTAGGGGGATTTGGTTTTCAGATGGTGAATTCGAAAGAGCGTGGGAACTTTGAACTCAGAACATTGAACTCAGAACATTGAACTCGAAACTAGATCCAATTTCTTAACTTTGCATCAACAAATCACAAAATAAATAACCATGAACATAAACGATCAATTACCCGACTTCAACCTCCTCGGAACCGACAATCAACACCATACTCCCGCTGAATATCGCGACAAAGAAGCTGTTGCCATCATCATCACCTGCAACCACTGCCCATATGCACGGGCCTATGTAAGCAGGATCAGTGATATGGTAGCTAAATATGAAGGCCAAGGGATCGGATTTTTTGCCATCAATCCCAATGATACGGTCAATTATCCCGAAGATAGCTTTGAAAGAATGATTCCCATGGCCGCCCAATTAAATTTGGAGGGGAAATATCTCTATGATGAAAACCAGGAATTGGCCCATGCTTTTAGTGCGATGAAGACGCCGGAAGTGTATCTCTTTGATAAAGAGAGGAAGCTGGTATATCAAGGAGCTATTGATGATAATTATGAAGAGCCGGGTAATGTGCAAGAGAAATTCTTAGAAAATGCCATCAACAGCCTTCTGCAAAATGACCCGATCCGTGAAACTGAAACCACCCCTATTGGTTGTTCGGTAAAATGGAAGAGTTGAACTGGTAAATCCGAAATAATACTTAAATCCGAATAAACAAAACAATAACACAGGGCTAGTAAATTCCACCCATCTTATTTTTCTTCTTTTTGAATTTAGTATTTATTTCGGATTTCGAGTTTCGAATTTTTCTTTTCGGATTCCCAATTATAATTTCAAATTAAAATTTTATCTTTGCACTTCCTTATTATAAAAAAAGTTTGATTCCGTAGCTCAGTTGGTAGAGCATCTGCCTTTTAAGCAGGGGGTCCCGGGTTCGAGCCCCGGCGGGATCACAGCCTTCACTACAACATTACCGACAGCACACTCCTCTTCTTCTTCCTTTTCTTCCTCTCCTTGCCTTTTGAATATATTATTATATTTAGGTACTCTTATGAGTTCTTTTGTAATATAATCTTAGGAGAATGAAGCGATTACTATTTATAGTGTTCATCTTATCTTACCAACACCTATTTGCCCAACAATTCACCTTTCAACTAAACTTTGAAGATTCGGCAAGCAATAGAGATACACTGACATTTGGTTATGACTCTTTGGCTACCTTTGGTATTGATACCCAGTTTAATGAACAAGATATGTTTGGCACTCCTTTCGACAGCGTATTTGAAGTAAGAACTTCAGATGGAAACACAGAAGGAAACGTACCTCCGACTTTTTTTATTAAAACACAAATAATTCCTACACCATGCGACATAACTTACGGCGAATGGATCCAAATTGATCTTACGTGCAATAACTGGCCTCTGACCGTTTCGTGGGACAGCACCCTATTTCAGGACACTTGTAGGACAAAAACATACATCACAGATTGGATAACCGGTGATGTTGGCCCTCATAAGCCCACCCACAATTCATTTCTTGCCGATTCAAACCATATTACTTTCCCATATAATCAGGCACCATATCTACAATATTCCTATAAAGGTGATTCCATAAGAGTATTTTACCTCACTATTTCAGACATTTGGCCTCATTATATTGGGGGTATGGGTGATGCAATCTCAAAACAGTTTGATATCCACCTATACCCTATCCCGGTTGCCAACACTCTATTCATTAAAGAGGTAAACAACAAGGTGATCCACTCAGTTAAGATTCTTGACATCATGGGGCGAACAATGACTATTAAAAGTATAAACAGGAGTAACCGCCAACTTGATGTGCACAATTTGGAACCAGGTATTTACATACTGCAAGTTCAGTTGGGGGCGGGATTATTATTCAGGAAAGTAATTAAGAAATAACTACTTAGGAAGTCCAAGCGGACGCTTGAACTAGTATAATTGACTTATGCTTGGACTAGCGGGGGGGTCCCCTTAGTCCGAAATGGGTGTGTCCCTTTGCATCGAAATACCTGGGTCCCTATCCTCCGAATTGGGTGGGTCCCTATGGTCCGAATTCTCCAATTTTGCCTTAAAATATTCCTCAGTTTCCTTATCCGTTAAGTATATATAGCACCCCTTCAACCCCCTAGTCATAAGAGTTCTATAAGTATTCTTAATGATCATTTTTGTTCGTTTTTTCGCTTCCTCAGGATTTTCTTTTAGCATTTTTTTATACCCTCTGATAGATTGATCCATTTTTGATCTTTTTGAAGGATCTACTAGAACGTTACCATCCCGAACAATCAAGTCTGGACCGATTATTACACCAATATAATCAACTTCCAAACCCTGACATGTATGAATACAGCCTATTTCATTAATTGAATCCGGCATGGTTATCCAAAGCCCCCCTTCAACAGAAAGATTCCATCTCATTTCAAAATTATGCTCTGGAATCTTAATATCTATAAGTTGAGGGCTCCTTTTACTAATCCAATCCCAACAATAGCCGGCAACAAGTCTGGAACGGTTATTAATTTTGTTCTTATTAATAATCAGTTCTCTCAATTCATTCGGGTCACTTAACACTTTAAAATCGTAATCAAACTCACTGATATCTGTATTGGCAGTTTGTCTTATTTGCAATATTTCATCAATCCAGGCTAAATATCCTTCAGAACCATTACACCTGAATTGTGATTCCAGTTTCAATTTTATAACATCGCAGCCTAACTGCTTAGCCCAACTTTTGATTTCATTGTTAGTCCCGATATCATCAAAAGTTACTCGCTGATCTTCATCAATAAAAAAGATAGAACACTTTGCAGAGTTAATTATTTCCTTTATTTGATTTTCCCCTAAATTCTTAAATAATCCGGATTTTTGCATCAATCTATGAGCTTCATCTACAACAAGTGCATCAAAAACATTTGATTTTGAGTTAAAATAGGACCCTGAACCTTTGAATAAATTAGAAATCCGGGATTTTGTCATAGATCCGGTCAATCTCTTTTCATATACAGCCCTTGGTGCCGCATTTTTGGTAACATATTGCACCAATTTCCCAAGTCTGGTAATTTCAACTAATAAATTAATGGCGATAACAGATTTGCCAGTACCTGGGCCACCTTCAATGATTAAAACTTTTTTATTATTCTTCTCGGAAGATTTGGTATGATAAATCGCATTTTCAAAAGCCACTTTTTGATCATCGATCATTATGAATTCCTTGTTACCTTCAAGCATAGCCTTTAAGCTATCCGTTAACATTTTTGAAGGTTTTATCTTCCCTTTATCAATTCGATACAACAATTGGCCATCATCACCATATTTTACATACTGCTTTATAAAGTTTTGAAGAGCAATTATATCTTTTTTTAGAAATACAGGCGCTTTATCCAAATGCTCTTGGTAAAACGGATTTCTTATAACTTTATCTTCTTCATAATTATGCAGATAGGCACATGGCTTAAGTTGGATATTATCTGTATAAATAGTCTCGTTAAAATCTTGAAGTAATGCTACGTAAGACCATGCCTGATAAGACGGATGATTAGTTTCATGATATCCTCTACCAAGAGGTGTGGTTACAATGGCATCTTTCTCTGTAAGTTCTGATGTACTCCACTGTTTTAACTCAATAACAACAGCGTAATCAGTATCATTTTCATTCTTCCCTGCAATAATGAAATCTATTCGGTTAGAAGTCTGAGGAATCTGATATTCAATACACACTCCGGAATTATGTGGGATTTCCTGATCACTTAATACAGTATTCATATAATGAAGGGACTCTTTCCATGATCTTACTTCTTTCTTTGATGTGGACCGATGTAACTTTTCCTTGAAATTCGCAAGAATAATATTTTCGATATCCCCTGAAAGTATATCTGAATTGAAGCCGTCTTTTGTTGATTGATAAACTATCATACTGCTTATAGATCAGTATATTTTTTTGCAGTCCCTTTTGCTTTATCTACAGGGTATTTTTCACTATTCATCTTGATTTTTTCTAACAGGATTTCTTCTAAATTGAAATTATGTTTTTTAGCAAGTAAGAATGAGAAAGCAAGTATATCTGCCAATTCTTCTTTTATTCTTTGCCTATCTACTTGCTCACTTTCTTCAACAGATTTCCAAAGAAAAAGCTCATTTAGTTCTGCTGCTTCAACTGAAATAGCTAAAGCAAGATTCTTACTGTCATGAAACTGCTCCCAATCACGCTCATCCCTGAACTCAGTAAGTTTTTCAATGATATTATTTAATGTATTCATAATTATTGATAATTTCTATTGAAAACCATTATTCGTTTGATATATAAATGTAGTTTAATTGACTTGAAATTATTGCCATGTAATACAATTTATGATCCCTCCTTTCTTCGCAAGGTCTGTACCATATACAGTTTCTACGTCTCGACCAGGATATAGCTTTTTTACTGTTTCTACAGCTTCTTTATCTTCTTTATCAAAATTGAAATATGGCATAACAATCAAATCTGGAAGCAACAAGAAATTCATATAAATTCCTTTTGCATCGTCTCTCTTGTTATTGTACGCTCTATATGGCAATATTTCGATTTTATATCCTTTGCCCTTCAATGATTTATAGGAATCTCTAAAAAGTTAGTTTATTATGAAGATATTACTTTTAGTTCACATTGTGAAATATTAGCTTGTATTTTATTCCTAATAGGTCAGAAAGTAGGTTGATCCTCCGTTGCGTCAAGTCTTCTCCGCCAGCTGGCGGAGAAACTTGGCATACCCTAACCCATTAACCTATTAGATTTCCAATAGAGCAAGCCTCCGATTGTACTCCTTCTATCTGTTGGCACAGCAATAAATCCATTTTAATTCTTCTTGTTTTGAGCATAAAACAGTAGAACTACGCAATTATTCAACTTACCTTTTTTCCTGTTTCCATATTATTTGCTTTTATTGTATCAATTTAATTTTCCTTTCACTCTCAAATACCCCACAACCTTCCCCCAATCCCCAAACTCCCCAAAACCAAACTGTACCAACTCCCCTTCAAATCGATCAGCCTCATTCTTCGTTCTGTCAGTGATCAGATAATCAACTTTCAAATTAAGTAATCCAATCCAGATAATTCTCCGGATGAATTACTTCATAAGAGGAGTCGGGGTAACCTGCCAACCAGGCAGAGGGAGGTTTTACATTTTTAGGAAGCTTCCACTTTAGTTCATATGCATATAATTTACCTTCACGTTCTTCTATCAGGTCAATTTCCTGCTGCTGGTAAGTTCGCCAGAAGTAGTTGTTGACAGCCATATTATGATATGACTGGTATTTCATTCTTTCACTCAACAAATAATTTTCCCATAATGGGCCAATATCATTTCTTAATGTAATTGGGTTGTAGTTGGCTATCAATGTATTTCGGATACCGTTGTCATAAAAATACCACTTACTGCTTTTGGTGATCTCTTTTCTTAAATTACGGTTAAAGCCTTGTAACCGGTAGATCACAAAAACTTTTGACAATAGATCCAAATATCGTTCAACGGTATTTTTACTCATACCCAGTTGACTCCCCAACTCCTGCATTGACACCTCATTCCCGACCTGGAAAGCCAATAACTTTAGTAAGTCAAATAATTTTAAAGAATTCCTGATACCATCAAACGCAAGGATATCTCTTAATAAATAGGAGCCAACCAATTCTTGTAAATAGGATGTTTTTTCTTCTTTAGTTTTGTATTGCAACAATTCAGGATAACTTCCATAGATCAACCGATCTTCTAAGTTGTCATTTGTTTGAATAAGGTTCTCATATGCTCTGAACTCCATTTGTGCTAAAGGATAAAGGTGCATGGTAATCTTTCTTCCTGTTAGCGGTTCACCCAATTTCCCTGTTAAATCAAATGCTGAAGAACCGGTTACAATTATCTTAACACCTTCCAGCTCATCAACCATCAGTTTTAAGATATTCCCAATGTCATCCACTTGCTGTCCTTCGTCAATAATCAGGGCTTTTTTATCTCCAAGCAGTTTTTGGTAATTATTGATACTCCTTTTTTGTAACAGTGCTGCTGTGGTAATATCTTCACCGTTTAAAAGAAGATAAGGCTCCTGCAGTTGATCAGTGACCTGGCTAAGAAATACTGTTTTGCCAACCCGTCTCGGCCCTAGTATTACAATAACCTTATTGGGGACCAACTTTTTGTTAAAATCCTCAAATATGGTCCTTTTGATATAATCCATACAATTATTGATTATTTCTGACGCAATTTAATGTAATATGGTCAGTGTGTTGACGCAATTTAACTAAATTCAGTCAATTTAGCAAATATTTTTTCACCTTCCCCCAATCCTCAAACTCTCCAAAACCAAACTGCACCAACTCCCCCCCCGTACTGTTAAGTCTTATCCGTCAGCTGGCGGAGAGACTTGACACTCCTTAATTTAACAGAGAGAAATATCTCATAGTGATAAGAAAAGCACAATGCCAATCTTATCCTAAAACCAATTAATCCTCTGACGATAAAGTAGTTTCCTTAAATATCCCTCATAGACAGGTTTATTTCTATAGAACCAAATTCCGTCATATTCAAACTCATCTTCATAATCATCAATAATATTTGATTGTAGTTCGGACATAGGATAAAGGTATATCATCTTTGGATTTGTAGGATTCCCACCCAATCCTAGAGCAATAAGAATTGGATACTCATTCTCATCAATTGCTTTAAATCTTTCAAACTGATTTTTACTGCATAATTGAATGGCATCCTTAGTAAAATTTCTAAATTTTGCTTCTACATAGAACTTTTGATCAGAATCAGAAATACGATAAAAGAAGTCGGGTTCTAAAGCTGACTCAACAAATTTATTTTTTGTAATGGAATAGGATGGTGATTTTCTAATCAATGTATATCGGTCTTTTGGAAAAAGAACTCTATCCACATAATCTTCAAAAGCTTCTCCTAACAAAAAAGAATTAGGTTTACTTAATTCAAATAAGAATGCATTCATCCCATTCATCAATCTTAAACGTGTATTCATAATATAAATTTATATAGCTATATACAATTATTGTGCCAGAAGAAAACACCGATTGAAATCCAGAAAAGGTAAATTAATACCTCTGCTTTCTCTTTATAACCCCTCTTACCCCACCTCCCGGATCTTCAACATCCCCTTTATATCTCGGAATAAGATGAATGTGCATATGGTTAATGGTTTGCCCTGCATCAGCACCAATATTAATTCCAACATTATAACCACTTGGCTGATATTCCTCATCACAAAATACCTTCGCCTTATCTAATAGCATAAATAACTGATTCTTTTCATCAGAGGAAACCTCAAAATAATCAGCGAAATGACGGTATGGGATGATCAATAAATGTCCCTTTGAAACGGGAAAATTATCTTCAATTACAAATCCCATTTTGTTGTGAAATAAGATTTTGCGATCTGCAATATTACAAAAAGGGCATTTTACATTTTCCATTCCTGATACCCCCTGTCTTGAATAAGATAATTACATTTGGATTTAAGATTTTCAATGCCTAATTGCCTCCATTTTCCTCCTTTTAAAGGCCCGGTAAGAGATAATTCCATCTCAATAAAAAATCGAGTTGGATGGTAGTCATACAGCATTTCCCAGTAATGGATAATCCTTGTCTTACTTTTCTCAATCAATCTTGGAGAAGGAATTTTATCGCTTTTTTTACTGTTTATTATATTGTTTGTTGGCAGCAAATTCCAAAGGTCATTGTTCATCAAATAATTATATGGTAATACATGGTCAATATTTAAGTTGCTTTCATTAGTAATTCTCTTTTCAGACCATACACATCTTAATCCATCACGTAATTTTAACTTGAAAAACTTCTGAGCATCCAAAACATCACGTTCAGCTGTTGGTTTTGTGAGCAACCTGGATAAAACATCTTCGGTATTTATTTTGCCTGTTTTATCAGCATTAACAGTAAACTGGGCCCATTTATATAAAATGGCATCCATTCCCAACATATAATTCCCCAAGTGTTTGAATACCTTATAATATTCAATGGGTATAGTAAAAGTCCCTAAACTATCGTGAATAATTTTAGCATTAAGTTCATTATTAGAATCCAATCTACTCTGATTGCTATTTGGTATAAAGACGGAGTATTTCTTTTCATTCAATGACCACCCAATATGTTTCATTGGCATATTTTTAATTGTACTTGCAATGCCTTTTATCAATTGAAAGAAGTCAACTTGTATTTTGACAGGAATTCTTCCTAATCTATAATCAATGTAGAATTGTTTAAAAGCTAACCCCTTCTTATGTCTGTTCAGGTAGTAGTCAATTATTTTTTTGAAAAGCCTCCTGAAAGCAACGCTTTTACCTGCTTCAAGAGCTTTGGTCTCACCATTTTTTTGAGGGAGAAAAGTGTCTGACGAGAAAATTGGGAAGTAATAGAACAACCATTTTTCGACCAATAAACCTATTGGTATCTCTACTTTGTTTTCTAACTTTTTGCAATAATGATCTGACTCCTGAATGACTTCTATAGCGCTTCTTAATAAGGCATATTTATAGGAAGCATCCGTAGCATCCCGCTCAATTATGGCAGTGACTTTTTTTATAACAGATAAATCCATTTCAATGATCAATATATTTATTATTTTTAATTTTTAAGAATTTATTTTAAGAAATCTGCTATGCCCAAAAATAAAGACGCCATCATCCGGTATCACACCATCGACAACTGCCTGACCAACAAGTTCAAAAAATACCCTTCATTGCAGTTTTTGAGAGAGAAGTGTGAGGAAGCCCCCGTTGTGTCAAGTCTTAGCGAAATGAGACTTGACATTTTTTAATCGCATTAACCATGCGTTTCATCCTGACGCTACTCAATAGAATTCAATCATTGTAGCAAATATTTCTTCACATGCTCCCAATCCGGGAACTCCTCCGTACCAAACTGCACCAACTCCCCCTCAAATTGATCGGCTCCATTTTTTGTCCTGTCATCGATCAAATAATCACCTCGATTCAAGTTCTTATGGTGTGAAAAGATCACTCTCTTATAGGCATGTTCACCCAGGTACTTCTTTACCCATGCCAATTTGTGGGGTAAGGCCGTTTTATTCTCCCAGGGAGATGTGGATAGCACATAGGTGTCATATTGCTGCGCTAATGCAATGTATGAGTCAACAGCACCTTTCATAGGGACCATTAAACTAAATATTCCAGGTACCTCATCTAATCTGCCTTCATAAGTATTCTTTGTAGCTTCATCTAATTGGTCTATACCGCTTTGGAAATCAACCAGCACATTATCCATATCAATATATAAAACTTTCTTAGTCATATTTGCTAGTATTTATTTGTAGAACCTATGTTCAAATTAAAGAAGGTTTAACCACTTCTTCAACAAAATGGATAGAATATTGTTTATCCTTCAGGATTATCTGCGATGATCCTATTGTCTTCCGAATTCCGAGAGCAAAGTTACCTCCTGCGGAGCACTTTTTCTGTCCATGCACGCGCTCAAGCTGCCGCCTGTCTGCCGTCCAGGAAGGCTTGGCGCGCTTCGGACATAAAAAAAGTTCCACACTTCGTGTGCAACTTTGCTCTCTTAGTGACCCCTTCAGGATTCGAACCTGAGACCTACTGCTTAGAAGGCAGTTGCTCTATCCAGCTGAGCTAAGGGGCCGAAATTGGAATCCCAAAAATACAAATTATTCGGGAGTAATAGGAGACCGGTCGGAAGAAGTAAAGATCTCCTCTCTATTTTTTGTTAACTTTGAGAAAGCTGAATCGAAATGGTAAAAATGGATCAATTCGACCTATTTGAGAAAAAAACAGAAGTTCCTAAGGAAGCTCCGAATGTTCAGATCGATCCCTCCTGGAAGAAAGTACTGCAAGAGGAGTTCTCAAAACCTTACTTCAAAGAGATCAAATCTCTGCTCATCAAGGAGAGAGAGCAGAAGGTTGCCGTCTACCCCCCTGGAAATGTGATCTTCAATGCATTCAACAAAACCCCCTTTGATAAGGTGAAGGTGGTCATCATCGGTCAAGACCCCTACCACGGAAAAGGACAGGCCCACGGGCTCTGCTTCTCTGTCCCTCACGGGATCACGCCCCCTCCCTCCCTTAAAAATATCTTCAAGGAGATCAATAATGATATCGGAATTCCTATACCCTCTCATGGGAACCTTGAAAAATGGACAACACAAGGGATCTTCATGCTCAACGCCATTCTAACAGTGCGAGCAGGTCAACCTGCCTCTCATAGAAATATCGGTTGGGAAAAATTTACGGATGCTGCCATCACGAAACTGTCACAAGAAAGGGAGAACATCATATTCTTGCTTTGGGGAAAATTTGCCCAGGAAAAGGAACTGCTGATCAATGTGGATAAGCACCACATCCTGAAAGCTGCACACCCCTCTCCCTACTCTGCCGAAAATGGGTTCTTCGGCTGTGACCATTTCTCTATCGCCAACGAAATTTTGAAAACACAGGGAATACCTGAGGTCAACTGGGAATTGGAGTAGTGTGTGGTATTAGCTATAAAAACCTTTAAAGACAAGTAAATCAGGGACCTAATCGTCCATCATCTCCTCAAAGATCTCTTTGTCCTGATCTGCCGGGGTCTCTTCTTTTTCTTTCTTCACCTTTGTCTTCTTTAGTCTCTTCTTTTTGCGCTTTTTGATCTTGGGCTTGGGCTTATCAAATGTCCAGTTGATCCCCATCCTAAAATTGACATTCTTGCTGTGCCGCGGAAAGATGGGGCCAAGGAAGTTATCTGTGGCCATATAGTACTGGAAGGGCTTGGCATCAACAATAGCGCTGAAGCCCAAATTGAGGAAGCTCCTGTTCTTATAGGAGTAATAACCGCCAATGGTCAGCGCCTTGCCAAATCGTTTGTTATAGGCCAAGGTAACCGCCGGACGCAACCCCTCGAAAAACTGTCCAAAGAACAATATCCCAAAGGATGAGGTGGAATCAATGTGGTATTTGGCACCTAAATATACTTTGGTGATCAAACTGGTTCTAAAGGTATTTGAGGTTTCTTCAAAATTAAACTCTTCGATCACGGAATCTCTGACCTCATCAAAAGAAATATTCACAGAATCCTGATCTACAAGTGTCTTGACCAGGAAATCACCGATATCTACCCCCAAAAAGTCATAGCTCCCATTACTTGTATAGTTCTCTACTTCACTCTTCCATGTAATGGCACCCAGGTCAATGATGGAGGCACTAAAAGACCAATCATCGGAATACCTGTAGGTACCTCCCAGATCAAGTCCCCAACCGGGATTCTTGCCATTTAAGAAGTACTCATTAAAATCCATCTCCTCACCGCCAACTCCTGCGATATTCACTAAATAGTCGGTCTCAAACTTATAAGCAAAAGCTTCTGAGGTCCTGCCTGTACTGAAAAGAAGATCATTTTTCTTCGTATGGATGCACCCTAACCCCTGTAAATATTTAAACCTGAATCCTAGGTTGTAATCTCTATTAATGCTATACCCCATACCAAAAGCAAATTCACGGTAGTGCATCGCCTTTAGTGACAAGCCCATATCAATGGTTTCGCCCTCATATTGCACATTGCCATCCCATACAAAGCCAAAAAGTTCTTTTGGGTATAGTAAATTGATACTCACCTTCTCTGTGGCCCCCAAACTAAATCTGAATTTCTTCACCTTAAAATTGGTGCTGAAATAATCTACATTTACATGAACATAGAACAAGTTGCGCTTCCCCATCTTACTTAATAACGCATCACCATCAATATGTGTGGAGTCATCATTAGCATTCTTCTTCACCATTTGGTGGAATGTAAAACCTGAGTGCGCCGCATTTATCGATATGCTGGGAATGGGAATGACAAGATTCACATTTACATGATGTCTTGGGAATAATGCCGGATTGGCAGCAGCAGATTGCTGGATATCCTCCATAAAATAAAGTGACAGGTCCTGCTGTGCGAACCCAAAGACCAAGGTCCCAATCGTTAAAGAAATGGTAAGTAATATTTTCTTATTCATTGGTCTATAGATTTGGGTTGACTCTTGCTTCTACCCCAATTTTTAAATTAAAGAAGTTATCGGTATATATTTTAACAACGGGTGCCCCATTATTAGAAGAAGTAAAGATCCCTCTCACAATGATCTTACTGGTTCGCTTTGCTCTTTCATATTTGGCACCTCCAAAGGGGATGTTCGTCACCTTTCTTGTAGGGCTAACAACGCCTCCCTGAGCATCTATCACTCCTGAAGCAAAAAGCTGTGTTGGGCCGCTGAACAGAGAATCGAGCATTACATCATTCTCATCTAAGAAGTAGACCTGTAATTGAATGTCCACAGGGAATCTGTTTTCGGTGATCACAACAAAATTTGCGTAATCACCATTCTCTAAAACCCCCGCCTCCAAATTCAGAGTATCCTGAATTTCAAGGCCGGCGATCCTGCCCTTCAATGGCAACTGCACTTCTACATCCACATCAAAGTGGCTGGTGTCCAGGATAAAATTCATTAGATCTGTATCTCCCGAAGAATTGGAAGAAACTTCAAGCAAATAGCGGATCTCTGAAGCAGGCAGATCCATCACATTCAAAATGTTTGAGTTGCTATTGTCTATCAAAGTAGTTGTGGTGGCAAATTCTCCGATCTCTGCCATCGTGGGATAGTTGAACATCAAGGAGTCAAATGGAGTGGTGACCCCCATTGTAGTCTTTGTATTTTGGTTGTAGGCCTCAAAGGTGCTAAACTTTGAAGTGATAGGAAAGCCATAAGAATTATGGATAAATAGTTCAATACTGGGTTCTAGAAAACTCACCGCCCCGGTATATAAATTCGCATAGATCAAGATATTAACGGTATCACTGGTAAGGTTGAAGGATTGCTTCCCTAAGTATCCATCAACATAATTGATACCTATATTTTTAATACTCACACTCGGGCTGAAGGACTGGCCACCATAAAAGGGGATCACCTCGCCTGTACCATCCATCTTGAGAGATGCAATAAGTGCGTTGGCAGGTAACCCTGCCCCGGTAAAGTCAAAATCAGTACCTCCCATTGGGGAAGAACCTGGCGCATTGATGCCAAACTCAATGGCCGGACCGGTTGCATTTACAAAATCAATGATTGCTTTTGTATTCCCTCCAATAGTTGAAGTACCGCTATAATCTAAGCTCCCGCTCTTAATACTCAAATGATCTAGATTTTCTCCATTGGTCAGCGGAAGCTGAATCGTATCCTTTGCTACTTCAAATACCAGATCTTGTCCCTCAAAGGTGATCACCATTTGAGCACTTGTATCCACAAATACAGGTGACGAGGTAGCCGCCGAACTTATGGAGGGTATAGATATCTGCATACTTGGCGAAATCGTCTTACCGGTGAGGTCCGTTGTTGAGGATCTTGTTTGCCCGGCAGGGATCAAGATAAAGCTAAATGAAGCCACAATTGCACCGGAACCGCTATCTACCAAGCTAATATTCAAATTGGTGATGTCGAAGGGGAAATTGTTCTCAATATTCATGACCAGCCCCCCTGACTCAAAAGCGAAAGAATTGGATTGCCCATTTCCGCTAATAGAAAAACTGCCGATTCCCTGTGCAGGAATAGCAGGTAAATTTGAATTGGTACCATTAGCACTTATTATGGCTGTTTTTTCAGGATCGCTAATTGCATTGGCGATCTGTCCCAAAGAGCGGCTTGAACTCAGATCAGGTAGCGTGATCACTGAATTGTTAACAGGAATATCGGGAATTACAAATACCTGATCCCCTTCATTCGAAAAAATTCTCCCTCTATAAACCAGTATCACCAGGCCATCAGGGTCTTCCCTAACAATACTGTCATCTTCAAATTTTTCAAACATCTCTCTCACTGTTATTGTAGAATTGACAATGGGGATGGCAAGATCCGGCTTCCAATCACGGAATGTCAACTTATCCAGGTCATCCTTAAGTTTACATCCTTGAAGCGCCGAGATCACTATGATGATCAACACGACTACTTTTAATAAGTTCTTCTGTTTCATATTGCAGGGTTAATCAAGTATTTCATGGCTAAAAAGCTAAAATATTATAAATATGGCAAAGTGTCAATTTTATTCTATCCGGTAGGCTCCTACCGTATAATTGTCGATGGTCACGATCAACACCTTGGATTTGCTAATAAAAAGATCTGATATCTCAAATGTAGAATTCCCCTCCATTGGAAATCCATCAAAGGATGAACCAATTGAATTATACAAATAGACTTTCCCACCTTTCCTATCTGTAGCTGCCACATTGTATTTTTCCTCACCTTTAGGTTTATAGAAGTTGAGACCATTTGACATCTTATTTGGGTAGGAGTGCTTGAAGATCACTGAGCCATCCCTGTTGAAGGCTGTCAAACTTCTTTTATCCATGAAGATATATTCCGGCTGGCTGTTACCAATGAGATCGTAGGCGCCAAAGGAATGATGAGAGGTCCAACTTCCAAAAGTTTGTCTTGTGATATCACCTGTAGTTGAGATGGTAAAGATCACCCCACTACTATCAGTACTTACGATCTTATAGGGGATGGTATCGGTATCAAGAAAAAATGGATTCTTAAAACTACTATTCAACTCTATCTTTGGGATACGGAGTTCTCCTCTTCTGTTGAAAAAAGAGAGTCCTCCCCTATTATTCACACACACTATATAATCCTTTGTATCTTCCCTGAAATGGAGTACAGGCACATTAATAATGCCCATATCAGTTTTGGGATTCCAATTGGGTAATGGTTTGCCGCTCTTTTCAAATCCATAAATACTACCGTTTTCACAAGCTACAAAGAAGCGGTACTTCTTATTATCATCATAATCGACGAGATATAAGGCATTTGATGTTGGTGCACTTAACCTCACCGGGAAGTGGGCTACATCCTTCCCATTGATATCTATCAAGTGGATCTTGTTCTTGGTATTGAACAAGAACTGCAATTTACGGTTGTCAAAATAATCCAATTGATAAACCTTCCCACAAATGGGGGTTTCCAAACTTCGCTTCCAGCTGATCTTACCACCTCCTGTAATGAGGTATAAGGTATTCGCACTATCCTGTACTAGGATCTCATTGCTCTTCGACCTGTGATTATAGATGATCTGTGGGCCAAAACAGTGAGCGGTATCAAGGGTGACCTTCCATATTACTTCAGGCTTGAAATTTATTTCAGAACTATAATTCAGCGATCCGGTGGTCAGAAACTGATCCTTAAAGGATGAAAATTGAAACCCTATTGGACTGAACTTCTTATAAATTGGATAATTCTCCTCCAAAGTACCTTTGAATTCTTCGGAACCCCCTGCCATCAGCACATTAAACAATCTGGGGGTATTGATGTACACATAGGTGTTAGATGAGGAGGGAAGGTCTTCCAAAAATGCAGCATAATCAATATCTCTTACCAATGTTTGATTGGACTTGAATTTATCGATCATCACCTTGAGATTATAATTTGAATTGGACAAGACCACAAAATCCTCCAACAATAGGAAATAAGGCATCTTGATATTCTCATAGAATTTTCCAAATAATTTACCTAGAAGCATATCAATACTGATCTGGTAAATTGTATAGTCCCTGTAGGTCAGTTCCTCTCGCTTTCCTGTATCCTCCGGATTGATCAACAAACTCTCAAGCAGGATCCTTGCAGATTTTTGATCTTTGGAGCTGAAAATGGCCATACAATCCGAGGAATAATCAATATCATGAGGCTCCAAAATAATGTAGGCCCATTCATTGCCCACCCACGGAAGGAAATTTTGAATTCCCACCTCCTCAAGTATGGATGAGTCCTTTACATGAGTCAAGTACTCTTCAAAGCTACTCACACCTGTATATGATAGGAAAGCACCATTGTCGGGAATGATCTTCTGCAATTCGCAATTCCTCGGTGACTGGGTGATCATTGAAGCCAGATAATGACCACTTGTATCGCTGGAGATCACATTGCCGCTGAAGTTCACAGAGCTTTCATTGAAAATTACCTCCCACTTGAGGTACCCTGCAAATTGAGATAATCCCTGAAAGAGAGGTTGGCTCTCCTGGTTCAAGAAGATATTCGATAATCCGGGAAGGTGTCTAAAGTTCAGGTACACGGTGAGGTCGCTTTTCTCTGTCGATGTCTTATCCAGCTCTTTCATACACCTCTCCAATTCAGATTCCTGGGATCTGCCTATTTGTAGGATACCATCTTCTACCAAAAATGGCACATAGCTTCCAATAAATATCCCTTGTGTGAATGCGCAGGTGAAGGTGGCACCCTCTTCCAATACAAGATGATACAGATCCACTTGTTCATACCTACTCTTATCAAATTCAATTCCCGCTCCCTTAAAATAACTGTCCAGATCATCATCCCCAAAGGTTGAAGATTCAGGAGACAGGAGGTATAAGAAGTCATAGTCCTTTGCGCTGATCAAGTGAAGAGAAGCGATCACAGGGAGTCCCTTTCCCTCCTCATTTTCTGCTTGCAGAGAAAGCAGTGAATCGAGAAATGACAATCCCCTATCCAGCTTCAACATGGGCCCGATGGTGTTCAGGTCCTTAAAAAAATCAGAGTTGGAGGTAGGGGTAATTCTCTGGTCGATACCTTTGAATGATAAGATCACAGATGCATTTGGGGGGATGGCTTTGACGGAGGTGGTATTTCTTATTGGCAAAAATAGGTCTCCGATCCTAATGAGCTCAAAATAATTCAGTACATATAAGACCCCTGCCAACAACACCATTATAATAACCGAAATCAATAACTTCTTCATTCAAATAAATTGGTCATCAGAGCAGCTTGGAATAATCATTTTCATGAGATCATGAAACAAAAATGCATTATTGA
>CAZNGA010000049.1:14885-24929 GCA_964572485.1 uncultured Chitinophagales bacterium | reverse complement strand
TGAAAACCTTAGCCTCTCTTATTCTCAAATTCAGATAACCCACCAAAAGGAGAGCTTGGGGGGGATTCATATCAGCTATGAACAATTTTTTGGTGATGTTCCAATTTATCATTCGCAAATTAAAGCCAACCTTGATAAAAAAGGCAACCTATATTCCTTTTTTGACAATTCATATGATGTCTCAGAGTGGCCAATTGAAATACTTCAGACGGCGAATTCAATGAGGGCCAATGAAAATATACCACAAAGTTATATTGATGATCACTATATTGGTAGTAATGAAAGCACTATTAGAGTAATGATCTATTTTGATAACTCCCAAAATAAGCCGGTGGCGGTGTACAGAATAGTGGTTTTCTCTCTTACCCCCTATGCAAATGATGAAGTGTTGCTTGATAAGGATGGGCAAGTTATTTTAAAAACAGACCTTAATGTTTATGCCAGTGGTGACTCAACCGTCACTGCAAAGATCTTTTATCCCGACCCTCTTACTCCTGCTAAAAAAGTTTATGGAGCTCCTTACGTTGACAATGCAGATGCAAATGTTCCTTCGCTTAATAATCAACGGGTTTCAAAGACTATGGTTGTTGACTTCAGTTTGGGGAAGTTTACTTTGCAGAGTTTATATGTGAGGATCATGGATCTTGTAAATATTGACGTTGAAGATTCCATAGTTATATCCAGCACTACTCCATTTTTTAATTTTAATAGGGCTGCCACTGCTTTTGAGGATGTTAATGCCTATTACCATATCAGCAGAATGAAGAATTACATCTCTTCAATAGGCTTTTCTACATTAATGAGTGTACAGATAAAGGTAGATACACATGCTGATAAAGATGATAATTCCTGGTTTTCATCTACCGGTTCCCCAAAATTATATTTTGGTGTTGGTGGAGTAGATGATGCAGAGGATGCTGATGTGATCATCCATGAATATGGCCATGCTGTTGCAAGCAGCGCTTCACCTGGTAGTAATTCTGGTTATGAAAGAAAAGCACTGGATGAAGGGCTTGGCGATTATCTTGCTGCCTCCTATTCACGTACCATTAGTGAGTTTAATTGGAGCAAAATTTTTTCATGGGATGGACATAATGAATACTGGACAGGCAGAAATGCAGCCACCAGAAAGCACTATGTTGATGATTTTCACGGAAGTAACATCCATCTTGATGGAGAGATCTGGTCTTCTGTTTTAATGGAAATATGGGGAGAATTGGGTAGAGAAACCACTGATCAAATAGTTATAGAATCACTTTACGCATGGTCTGTGGGTATGAGCATGAAAGATGCAGCCCGTCTCGTGATTCAAGCAGATAGTATTTTGAATCTGGGAGCCAATTATCTTGTGCTATATACTCATTTTTTAGCCAGAGGATTGATTGATTCCAGAGATGTGTGCGCTTCTTCTATAGATGCTGGCGCTGATGTTGAAATAGTTAAAGGAAAAAGCGTTCTGATTGCATTAGGAGGAGATCCAACAGGTGATACTTCTGCGATTCAATATCAATGGATTCCTTCTACAAATTTAAGTGCAAGCAATGTACCAAACCCAGTGGCAACAGTTGATGATTCAATTACTTATCGATTAGCCATTTTGTACCCAAATAATTGCATTAAAACTGATATTATCAATATTGCAGTAAATAACAGGCTAACCATCAACATGGTTAATTCAAAGTTATTCCTTATAAATGCAGGGAAATTGCTTATACAACTCCCTACCACTGCTGATGAAGCCACAATTGATGTTTATGATATGTTTGGTAGAATAAGATATTCTAAGAACATTACAAGTGACTATAATTTTGATGGCCAGTTTCTACGCACCGGCATGTACTTTGTCAAAGTAACTACTGAAGGGGATCAATTGGTCCAGAAAGTACTTATTGCTAAATAATTCTTACTACTTCTTATTGGGTCTTAAACTAAGCACAGGGAAATCTGACTCGCTAATGACTTTTCTGGCAGATGATCCCATCAGCAAATCATTTAACTTGGACTCTTGCCTTGTCATGATCATTGTAAGGTCCGGTTTGATCTCTTTGCTATACTCTAAAACGGAATGTGAAATATTGTCATGCCTTATCATTTTTGCTTCAACATTTACTCCACCACGTTTTATTTTGTCAATGACTTTTTGCAATTGAAATTCTAAGTCAGAAATATCAACCTTGTACTCATCCAGAAAAGAGGAAACCGCCACAGCATGAATTGTTGAACCTAAAAGTTTTGCCCATTCAATTGCACAGTCAACTTTTTGAGTGGTGGCCTTGGATACATCCAGCGGTAGCAGAATCTTTTTTATATCCACCTTGCCAGTAGAGTGTTTGATCGTAACCACTGGGCAATCAATTGAATATACTACCCTATAGGCATTAGAGCCAAGAACATATTTTTCGTAGTCACCGGTCCCTGAAGCGCCATGTGTCCCCATAATGATGAGGTCGATATTTTCCTTTTTGACATATTCTTTGATCTCTTTATGAATCTTACCTTTAACAGCTTTGGTTTTGGTGCGTACTCCCCAAAAATCTGTATTTGTAGCTTCTATTTCAGAGAGTTTTTTCTTGATCCCTATCTCAATGAGATCCGGGTAGTCCATTATTTGACCTAGTGCAGAGTTATGCTCGTAAAATTCCATAACATGCATAACGATAATTTCAGCGTCAAATTTTTTGGCAATATGACCTGCGTAGTTTAAGACATCAAGTGATAGCTTCGAAAAATCTGTGGGAACCAGGATTTTTTTTATATTCAAATTCATATTATTTTTTTTTCAGCGCAAAAGTAAGGAAATTTTAGCATTCTGATATCCTTGAAAGAAAATAATTGAGGAATATTTGTGGACTTTTTATTATTGGATAGCAAAAACCTGCTTTTCTATAAAATTATAGTTTGTGGCCTTTTCAAGAAAGAGCTTCATCCCTTTTTGTTTTCTTTTGTCCAGCTCGTAACTGATATTATTTTTGAAATAATGTTCTATATCTATAGAGTTGTTTGAAAAATGAACTTTCTCATTGAGTATCACTTTATCAATGTGATCAATTCCAAACTTGATCGCTTCATTGAATTGTTGAATAAATGCTCTTGAAATGAGTTTATTACTTACCCAGGCCGCAAAAACAAATGGATATCCGGTATGATCTACCCAAGCTTTTCCAAGGTCATATGCATACTCAAAAGAATCTTGATAAGATATAGCATGATCCCCTATTATTAAGCCTGCCGTATGTTCTTTGATCTGTTGTTCAAAATCCTTAACCCCAAGAAATAATTCAGGGTCCACATTCCACAACTCCTTTAATAGGATTTTTAGGAGCTGTATTGATGATTCTGATTGATAATCAAGCAGAATCCTATCTACTTCATGTATAGGTTTTTGGCTAAATAAGCAAACTGTTTTAACGGGCCCCTCTGTGCCAATACAATAATCAGAAATTATATGTGGATCTTTTAACAAAGGGAGCGTTGAAATAGGTATTAGCCCAATGTCAGATTCATTATTTAAAAGTTGTTGAGCACAAACAGAAGGTGTTTCAAGAAAAAGTTCTATTTCTTTGAGAATACCAGAAAGCTCAAAGCCATACAAGAAAGGTCGTGCATTCAAAAATGAAACTGCTGATATCCTGTTTTTGTTCATTTAATGTAAAGATACTTCTCTTGAATGGCAATCACAGATTTATTAGAAATATTTTTTGCCCTATTGGGGGTTCCTAGAACATGTCTACATGATGCTTTTTGATATTATAGTTTGAATCCCTTTCCACAGGATGCCTATTACCTTGTTTAATAAGATCCATTATTTGGTTGGAAGTCATTGACGGGTGCAATTCTTCAGCTCCTGCTAATGAATATATCTTAGTTGTATCATCTATAGTGCCGTCTATGTCGTCAACACCAAAGGATAATGCAAGCTGCGTGTTGGCACGACCTATCATTGGCCAGTAGGCCTTAATATGGCTAAAATTGTCGAGAAATATTCGCGAAACCGCATAGTTCTTCATGTCTTCAACGATTGAAACCTCTTTGGTGGCGGACATCTCATTATTTGAATTTCTGAATTTCAAAGGGATGAAAGCATTGAAGTTGCCGGTTTTATCTTGCAGTTCTCGCAGACGATCCATATGGTCGATCCTGTGGCTGTAACTTTCGATATGACCGTATAGCATCGTAGCATTGGATTGAATACCGATTTTATGAGCAGATTCATGAATTTCAAGCCATCCTGAAGCATCTACCTTATCTGCACAAATCTTATTCCTAACCTCATGATGGAAAATCTCAGCGCCTCCTCCTGGAATTGAGCCAAGACCCGCTTCAGAAAGTATCTTTAAGCCATCCTGAATTGAGACCTTTGCTTTTTTGAACATATAATCATATTCAACGGCTGTAAGGGCTTTTATATGCAAAGAAGGATCAATTGCCTTGATCCCTTTTAACAGTTTAATGAAAAAATCAAGGGTTAATTTAGGATGTACCCCACCCACTATGTGTATCTCTGAAAACCCTCGGCCCTTTTTATTTCTTACGATATTCAATATCTCATCTTCAGAAAGTGTCCAACTATCCTCTTTTTGACTTATTGAACGGGCATATGAACAAAACTTGCAACTGAATATACAAATGTTGGTGGGCTCTATATGATAGTTTTGATTAAAAAAGGTGTTATTGTTATGAATGCGCTCTCTGATGTTATTTGCAAGTGCTCCAACAAATGCTAATTCCCCTTCTTCATATAAAAGGATCCCCTCCTCAATTGTTATACGCTCTTCATTGTAAACCTTCTCTGCGACCTTCGATAATTCTTTTCCCTGATTATTATAAAATAAAGCATTAGCAATCTGACTTTCAGTGGACATAATAAAATCTTTGGAATTTCAATTTATAAATGAAACAGTAATTTTGATTTGTAAGCAAAAGTAGTAAGAAAAAAAGTGATTGAATACAAAATGGTACTACTTTGCGATAACGATCTTTCTAATAATGAGGCCACTTTCAACTCGAATATGGACGAAATATAGCCCTCCCGGTTCTTGCGAAAGGTCGATACTATAATTTGCTTTTTTCACAGTAAATTGGGTAGATCTATATACAACTTCTCCAAGGATATTATAGATCTTAATATCGAGATCATATGCCATCTTGGCACGGTACTCAAGGAAAAGCTCATTTTCTGTTGGGTTCGGATATAAATGAATAGTGAATTTTGCATTATCAACACTTATACCACTGACCCCTTCAACAAAAACGGTATCGGTGATTGAACATAATAAAATGTCAGTGATCTGAACAGTATACATCCCGGCTCCCAACCCAACAGCTGTTTTAGTTGTTTGGTTATCGCTCCACCGATAAGTATAAGGTGGCGTACCTCCAATTACGGAATCAACGGTTGCCGTTCCATTTTTTAATCCTATTGTTTCAGGTGTTGAACTTGTAATGGCAAGCATTGGAGCTGGCTCAATAATGGTAATATTATCAATAATTATACAACTCTTATTATCAGTAGCGGTTACTGTATATGTCCCACCTGAAAGCCCTGTTGCTATTGCGGTAGTCTGACCATCGCTCCAGAGATATGTATATGGAATTGTACCACCAAGAACGTTCGCTGTAGCTGTTCCATTTCCATCACCCGGACAGATCACGTCTGTTTTAGACATCGAAATTGTAAGAGCTGATGGCTCAAATATTGTGGTGCTATCAAATGAGCACCTTGCATTTGAACTATTCACCGTGACCACATAAGTTCCTGGTACTAACCCCGTAGCTATTTTTGTGGTCTGCCCATTATCCCAGAGGTAAGTATAAGGGGGTATTCCTCCTGAAGGATTAGCTGTTGCAGTTCCATCTCCGGCACCATTGCAGTTCACATCATTTTTAGAAACGTTCAAAGTCAATGCTCCTGGTTGGGTAATGGCTATCAGATCAAAAGAAGTACAACTATTCTGATCAGTGATAGTAACGGAATAGGTTCCCGGTCCAACTCCTACAAGATCTTCATTGGTGCTTCCATTCGACCATAGGTATGTATAGGCTGGTATACCATTGGTTACTGTTAGGTCAGCTTCTCCGTCATTTTTACTGTTACAACTAACATTCGTACCTACAATGTTACTGCTGATCGCAAATGGTTCTAAAATTCCAATTGATTTTGATACGGCACATCCTAATGAATCAGTTACAGTTACCGTGTAAAATGTAAATGAAACAGAGCCGGTAAGTCCTGATATATCTTCAGTTGTAGCCCCATTGGACCATAGGTATGTATAGGGTGGCATACCACCTGAAACGGTTAGGTCTGCTGCCCCATCATTGCCTCCATTGCACGATACATGAGTAGCGACAATTCCTGTTGTGATACTTGTAGCAGGCTCAGTAATTATACTTGAATCGGATTTTATACACCCACTTGAATCAGTAATGGTTACAACATATGATCCTGCTACCAAAGCTGTTAGATCTTCCGTTATGGCTCCATTAGACCATAAATAAGTAAATGGAGTTGTACCTCCTAGTACAGTCAGATCAATAGATCCAATATTGCCACCATTGCAAATATTATCAACTCCAATAACCGTAGAATTCAAAACGCCTGGATCAATGATTGTTGCAGAATCTATCCCGATACAACCGATTGAATCAGTTATAGTAACGATATAGGTCCCTGCAATTAGATTTATGATATTCATGGTAGTAGCTCCGTTACTCCACAAATAAGTGTATGGAGGGTTGCCTCCTGTTACTGAAAGAGTTGCTGATCCATCATTATTGCCATTGCAGCTAATATTTGCCCCTACAATTCCCGGAATAATGGCTGCTGGCCCACCGATGATTACTGTATCTACAACAGCACATAGAATTGAGTCCGTAACAGTTACATAATAGGTACCCATAGCAACTCCTGAAATGTTTTGTGTAGTTGCTCCATTTGACCACAGATAAGTATATGGAGTGCCGCCCCCTGATACTGATAAGTTGGCTGCCCCATCATTAATACCCATACAACTAGCGTTTGTGCCGGTGATAGAAGTAATTATCTGAGTTGGCTCAGTTAGAATTGCAGAGTCAGTGATCGTACATAAGTTGAGATCAGTTACTGTTACAACGTAAGATCCAATCGGTAAACTGGAAATATCTTGGGTCGTTGCCCCATTTGACCATGAGTAATTATATGCCGTAACACCACCTGTCACTGTAAGATTTACAGCCCCATCTCCGCTATTGTAGCATGAAAGACTGGTGCTAACAATGCTTGTTGCAAGAATAGCAGGTTCTACTATTGTAGCAGAATCAACAATTGTGCATAAATTGGAATCAGTTACGGTAACATAATAGGTGTTAGGAGCTAATCCTGATAAATCCTGAGTTATGGCCGCATTAGACCAAAGATAGCTATAAGGTGTTGTGCCTCCTGAAGAAGTCAGGTTAATAGAGCCATCATTACTTCCAAAACAACTAATACTCGTGTCTGCAATCGTTGTTGCAAGAATACTTGGTTCAAAGATCACCGCAGAATCACTGATCGTACATAAGTTGGAATCTGTTATGGTAACATAATAAGTTGCTCCCCCCAAATTGATCAAATCTTCAGTAGTGCTTCCATTTGACCAGGAGTAACTGTAAGGATTGATTCCAGCAGATACGGTTAGGTCAATGATCCCATTAGTATCCCCAAAGCAACTTGCATTAGTAGCTGCAATAGAGGAAATTATTTGAGCAGGATTGTTTAAGGTAATGGAGTCTTCTTTAGTGCATAAATTGGAATCTGTAACTGTAACAATATATGTACCTGAAGTAAGGGAGGCAATATCTTCAGTTGTTGCCCCATTGGACCACAAATAAGTAAATGGGGGTGTACCACCTGAAGCGGTTAAATTTGCAGCACCATCACTTCCATTAAAGCAGGTAACATTTGTTCCAATGATTGATGTAGTTACGGAAACAGCTTCAGTTATAATTATTGAGTCAATAACAATACATAAATTTGAATCAGTGATCGTGATAATATATGTGCCTGAATTCAATGATGAAATATCTTCAGTTGTTGCGCCATTTGACCATAGATAGCTATAGGGTAAAATTCCACCTGAAACGGTCAAGTTTGCAGAACCATCAGCACTTCCGCTGCATGATGCGTTAGTCCCTGCGATACTTGATAAAATTGCTGTGGGTTCAGTTATAGTAAATGAGTCATTTGCCGGGCAACCCACTGAATCAGTGATCACAACAGTATATGTGGAAGCGACCAATCCAGAAAGATCTTCTGTTGTATCCCCATTTGACCATAAGAAAGTAAATGGAGTAAGTCCGCCAGTTATTGTAAGATCTACTGCCCCATCATTGCCTGCATTACAAGTAACGTTGGTTCCAGTTGTTGAGGATGAAAGAGAAGCAGGTTCAATAATTGTAGAAGAATCGATTTGAGTACAAGAATTAGAATCAGTTACTGTTACGTAATATGTTCCGGCTGTGAGTGCTGAAATGTCTTCTGTCGTAGCTCCATTAGACCATAAGAAGCTATAAGGTAGAACACCTCCGGATGCGGTTAGATCGACTGATCCGTCGCTACTACCATTACAACTGATATCAGTTCCTGCAACGCTTGCTGACAGTAAGGTAGGCTCGGAAATAGTCCCTGAGTCTGTTGTATTACATAAATTAGTGTCAGTCACTGTAATATAGTAGGTTCCAAAAGCCAATCCGGAAATATCTTCAGTAGTGGCTCCACTTGACCAGGCGTACGTAAATGGAGATGTACCACCGCTGACAGTTATATTTATCGATCCATCACCTGCCCCATTACAAGAAATATCAGTAACCACTTTTGAAGTTGCCAATACGCCAGGTTCTGATATCACCTGGAAGTCAATAGCTGTACAGGAGGAAGAATCTGTAACCGTTACAGAGTATGTTGCAGCATTTAATCCGGAAAGATCTTCAATAGTATCCCCATTCGACCATAGGAAGGAATAAGGTAAAACTCCGCCGCTCACTGTTAGGTCTACTATGCCATCATTAGCACCGTTGCAGGTTATGTTAGTCCCTTGAATGGTCAATGATGGTGCCCCTAGATCATTGATATTAATATTGACAGAGTCCTGGCACCCTAAACTATCGGTTACTAAAACTTGGTACAATGCGGCTGCTAAACCAGTGGCAGTATCATTGGTTTGACCATTACTCCATAAGTATGTATATGGTGAAATGCTTCCAGTGACACTAACAATTGCAATACCATCTGAATTGCCACAACTAGCATCAGTTTTGCTGGTATTCAATACCAAAGGTGTTGATTGTGTGAGGGTTACGGAGTCCACCTTAATGCATGAGTTGAAATCTGTAACTGTAACAATATATGTGCCTGCATTAATCGATGTAATATCTTCTGTGGTTGCTCCATTGGACCATAGGTATCCAAATGGTGCTGTGCCACCCGAAACGATTAAATTCGCTGCCCCATCGTTTCCATTAAAGCAAGTAACATTCGTTCCTACAATTGAAGTTGAAATAGAAGTTGGCTGGGCAATCACAACTGAATCCGTCTTTATACAAGAATTAAAATCAGTTACTGTCACATAATATGTTCCAGCTGCAAGTGATGAGATATCTTCAGTAGTTGCTCCATTTGACCATAAATAACTATAGGGTAGAACGCCTCCGGTAGTAGTTAAATCTGCAGATCCATCCGTATTGCCAGCGCATGAAACATCAGTTGTAACAATGCCTGTTGAAACTGAAGCTGGTTCCGTTATCGTAACTGAATCAATAATTGAACATCCACTGGCATCCGTTATTAAAACATTGTAAGTTGCAGCAAACATACTTGTAACATCTTCAGTGGTATCTCCATTTGACCATAAGAATGAGCAAGGCAACGTACCTCCGGATGTTGTGAGGTCAGCTGTTCCATCATTGCCTCCATTGCAAGAAACATTTGTCCCAATTATTGAGGATGATAGGATAGCAGGTTCAATAATTATAGTAGAATCGATCTGAGTACAAGAATTAGAATCAGTTACTGTCACATAATATGTTCCA
>CAZNGA010000049.1:0-14785 GCA_964572485.1 uncultured Chitinophagales bacterium | reverse complement strand
AGTCTTACTTGTAGATAATACTAATGCACTCGGTTGGGTAATTGTAACAGAATCTGCTTTAAAGCAAGAGTTCGAATCTGTAATTGTAACAATATATGTACCTGCTGAGAGGCTTGAAATATTTTGTGTGGTGGCTCCGTTGGACCATAGATAGGTATATGGTGGATTACCTCCGCCCACTGCGAGAGAAATTGCACCATTACTACCTCCATTACAAGTAATATTAGTGCCTGAAAGTGTATCGTCAAGGGTAGCCGGCTCTAAAATAAAGGTGATATCGGTCTTTGTGCACCCTCTGTCATCAGTGATTGTTACGGTATAAGATCCGAAAGCCACTCCAGTTAAATCTTCAATAGTATCTCCACTTGACCATATAAAGCTAAATGGGGACGTTCCGCCGGTTACTGTAAGATTGGCCGCTCCATCATTGTACCCTGGACATGTAACATGTGTTGTGGCAATCGATGAGCCTAACACTGAAGGTTGGGAAATGACAACAGAATCTGTAGTTGTGCAGCTATTAAAATCAGTAACAGTAACATAGTAGGTACCGATGGCCAGACCTGAAATATCCTCTGTAGTTGCCCCATTTGACCACAAATAGCTGTAAGGGCTGGAACCATTACTTACCGTGAGATTGGCAACTCCATCCGAATCTCCGTTGCAGCTAACGTCTGTTCCAGCAATGGAAGATCCAAAAGATGTCGGATCATTCAGAATAAATGAATCGATTTTTCCACAATTAACAGAATCAGTTATAGTTACAATATATGTGCCTGAACTAAGGTTAGTAAGATCTTGAGTAGTCGCACCATTAGACCAAGAATAGCTATAAGGTGTTACACCCCCTGAAACTGTGAGGTCAATTGAACCGGTATTTCCCCCTGAACATCCCACAGGAGTTCCTGTAATAATTGTTAAAAGTGCAGGATTTTCCGTAATAAGAGCTGTATCTACTGCTGTACATCCAGCAGAGTCAGTCACGGTCAGAATGTAAGTGCCGGCAGGTTGTCCTAATAACATTGGCATTGTTGAACCAGTTGACCATAGATAGCAATATGGCATAAAACTACATGGGGTTGTGCCCCCAGTTACAGAGGTAGTAATTGCGCCGGTGGTATTCCCATAGCAGTTAACATTGGTTATTGAATTAAAGGTAATGGCAATTGCTCCGGGCTCACTGATTACCGCTGAATCAATTGCTGTGCAGCCATTAGTATCTGTAATAGTGACATAATATGTGGCTGCAACAACTGAATCCAGATCTTCAGTTGTATCTCCAGAAGACCATGCAAAGGTATATGGTGGTGTTGCACCACTCACAGTTAGATTCGCAGAACCACTAGTACCGCCGAAACAAAAAGGGCTAACAACTGAAGTACCTGTACTAAATGCAGATGGTTGCCCTATAGTAATTGTGTCAGAAGAATTGCAGGAATTGAAATCACTTATCAAAACCTGATAGGAACCGGCAGCAACGTTTGAGATATCCTCAGTAGTTACACCATTATTCCATAAAAAGGTAAAAGGAGCTGTGCCACCTGATACAGTGAGATCGGCTGCCCCATCAGTTCCGCCATTGCAACTTACATTTGTTTTAACAATGCTGCTACTGATTGACAGCAGTTCGCTAATACTGACTGAATCGATAATTGTACAACTATTTGAATCTGTTACTGTGACAAAATAAGTGCCAAGTGATAAACCTGTAACATCCTCTGTAGTGGCTCCTGTTGACCAGGAATAACTATAAGGTGCTGTCCCTCCACCAACGGTGAGATTGGCTGCTCCATTGCTCCCTCCATTGCAGGTTGCATCTGTTCCAACAATTGAAGTATTGAGAGCATTTGGTTCAGCTATATATACTGAATCAATGGTAATGCAACCTGTAGAGTCTGTTACGCTAATTGTATATGTATTAGACGATATCCCACTGATATCCTCTGTAGTAGCTGAATTTGACCAGGCATAAGAGTATGGAGTAACCCCACCTGAAACAGTTAAGTTGGCTGAACCATCACTGGCTCCTGCACATGTTGCGTCTACCTTTACTATGGATAAAGTAGCTCCACCGATATTACTAATATTAACAACTGCAGAGTCAACACAACTATTACTGTCGGTAACGGTAACAGTATATGTTCCAGCACTTAAGGCGGTAATAGTATCATTGGTTGAAGCATTACTCCAAAGAAATGAATAGGGTGTTGTGCCACCAGATACACTTGCACTGGCACTTCCATCTGAGTTACCACATGTGGCATTCACCTGACTGGTAGAGATTAATAGAGCAGCAGGCCCACTAACTATAACGGTATCATAAATGATACACCCATTAGAGTCCGTAATAGTTACATTATGAGTGCCAATAGCTATCCCAGATAGGTCCTCAGTAGTATCTCCCGTGGACCAAACATATCCATAATTAATAGTTCCCCCTGACACTGTTAGGTTTGCAGACCCATCACTGCTATAATTACAAGAGGTATTTACACTTAAAACAGATGAAATTAATGTTGCTGGTTCAGTTAAAATAATAGAATCAACAACGACACAGCTGTTTGCATCAGTTATGGTAACATAATAGGTCCCTGCACTTAAGCTTGAGATATCTTGTGTAGTGGGTCCTGATGACCAGGAATAAGTATAGGGTGAAGTTCCTCCATATGGAGTAAGGTCAGCGCTACCATCCGCAGAATTCTTACAAGTTAGATTTGTGCCAACGATACTATCATTAAGCACAAGAGGTTCTCCTATTGAAACAGAGTCAACTGTTGTACAATTCTTAAAGTCAGTAATGGTCACATAGTATTTCCCGGCTGTCAAGCCGCTATCGTCCTGAGTTGTAGTTCCTGTGGACCAAAGATAAGTATAAGGAGGTGTTGCACCTGATATCCCTAAATTGGCAATACCATCACTTGCTCCATTACATGATACATCAATATTGGCAATGTAAGTACTAAAAACTGAAGGCTCTACAATAACGCTTGTATCATAAGTTATATTGGAAACTGCATCAGTTACAGTAACATAATAGGTTCCCGGTCCCAATCCCGAAATGTCTTGAGTGGTAGCTCCATTTGACCAGGAATAGGAATAGGGTGAAATACCCCCGGTTACTGTAAGGTCGATAACACCATCACTACCTCCTTTACAACTAATACTGGTATCTGCTTTTGTTGTAGCAAGGATATCAAAGATGTTGATATCATCAATATAAAGTCTGTTGCTTGGCTTAATATTTCTTTCAAACTTGAGGACGATGGATCCCTGCCCTGCCAAACTTCCGAGGTCAATTGTTTCTTTTCTCCATTCACCTGATCCGGGAATAAAACTGGCCGGAGGCCCTGATCCAAGCTTAGTATAAAGGTCCCAATACCCTTTTCTATACATTATGGTAGTGTCAAATGTTACCCCACAATCTGTAGAGTAGAGTACTGATAATGTATCTGTATAATTTGACCAATACCTCTCATATGCTACGCTAAATGTAATAAACGGGTGAGTAGCGGATGAGAAATCCAGTTGTGGTGTGCATACTGAATTCAACCCGGTATTTTGCGAATTCCCATTATCCACCATTGTACTAGCTGTGGAGTTCCCAAAGCCAGATGCAGCTGTTGTCCTGGCCCATTCAATATCTCCTCCGGAAAGTGAAGCTGAAGGCGTAATAGCCCAATAAGTAGGTGGGAAAGTCACCCCATCGAAGCCTTCGCTGAAAGGAATCGCCTGAGGGCCTATAGGCGTTATATAAGCAGATTTGAGCAAAGTGTCTGAGGTGTATCCATTACTTGTGATCAAGGTAACATCGTAAGGGCCGGAGCCTGAGTAAGTAACTGTTGGATCTTCCAATGTAGATGAAGATGGAGAACCACTTGGAAATGACCATGCCCAACTAACTACGGTACAATTTGTTAAATCAGAGAATTGAACGGAAGAGCCTATACATGGCGTTGTAGTGGCCACTGTAAATCCTGTGTTAATATTCGTTGGATTAATATAATTTGTTCGGACAAAAGTATCACTTCCAAAAGCGTTTGTGGCAATTAGCGTAACCGTATATGGCCCAACCCCAGTATATACGACTTTTGGATTTTCTGTGGTATCAGATGAAGGCGTGGCACCAGGAAAAGACCATGCCCAGCTTGAAGGAAGATAAAGAGATTCATCAGTAAACTGAACAGAATCACCAATACAAGGAGTCGTAGAGGATACTGTAAAGTCAGTGGAAGGCGGATTTGTGCCATCGCATCCCGTATTGGATAAATTCAATGCAGAAGTTAGGTTTGCCCTTGTCCCTTCAAGTGTTGCTCTCATCCGAGTTTTTTGGTCAGCAGTGAACATATCTTGACAGGTCTGCCCATTATAACTCATATAGTTTTCAATGTTATCATTAACATCAGGAACTTCTGTAGAACAAGTATTTTGTGAACTACAGCTGCTTGTCTGGGTGCAGGGTGGTGTGTCACATATCTCATCACCATCCGTAGCACAGTTATTATTGGTACATCCACCCTGGAAAGTATGCTTTAAATTAAGTCCATGTCCTAGCTCATGTGTTATGACCCGGTTCATATTTGTATATGATTTCAAATTCCCGGTTGTACCAAAGGTATTAAACAATAGGACAGTTCCGTCTGTCCCATTAGGAGCACCTGGATAATAGGCAAATCCCTGAACCCCACCACCATTGGAGCCATTGATCTTCCAAACCACCCAAATATTATAATATTTGGTATGGTCCCAATTACTTAATGCTTTAACAGAAGATTCATTGCCGCTGGGATAGGTTAATCCATTGGCATCATATCCGGATATGGAGGAAGTATTGACACGGTTAATGCCATCTGTCGAAGATCCTGAAGGATCTTTAGCCGCAAGGCATATTTCAATTTCACAATCTACACCATTCCCATCCCCATTAGTGCCTATCATTTTTCTAAAATCTTCGTTCAAAGCTGTAATGGCACTCTGAATTTGAGCATCCGTAATATTTTCATCAGTACCTATTGCAACACCTGATCTGTGCATAATATGAACAACGACAGGAATTGTATAAATAGTTAAGGCTCTTTTAGCTGCTGTTCTGGGGATTTGCTTTCTTAATTCAGCTTGTGTTTTTTCGTAATTCTCCCTATAGGAGGGATCGTTGGCCATCATCCATTCATGAAGATCTTGTGTTGCACAATCAAATTCAATGACATTATCTCGCTTATTGTCTTTATTGGACTTTAATCTGCTGGTTTGGCCCTGCATCAATAACGGGACAAATAAAAATATAAGTAGGAATTTTTTCATGGTGGTCTTTAAGAAAATGTAACAAGAAAGATAAATAATTAGTTCTTTTCTTAGAACAATATGCCTATTACAAATATAAAGTTTTCCCTAATAAATTCCAAGCCAATTAGCATTTAGTACTAAATAATTAGTATAAGGACTATTTGGCTTAGTAAATGGTAAAAAATACCAATTAACATTGGACAAATTGGGTCGGGAACAAAACTCTGAAAAATGAATTCCGGAGGTAATAAGTGGTATTAATAATTACTTCAAGTTAGTTGCCAATTAGGTAGAACAAAGAGATCTCTATACATGAAATCTTCTACACTACTTCAAAAAGCAAATACTATGTTTATTTTGATACAAATATCTTCCGGATGAATGTTCTTTCACCAATAGATATCTTTATAAAATAATTGCCTACAGTGAGTTTTCTGAAATCATAAAGCTCATTTCCGAAACTTGCCCCAGTAAAGCTCATCTCAGTTAATTTAACCCCTAAAAAGTTATAGACCGAAGCCGTGATCTTGTTATTCCCTGGCACCTCGAAGTTAATATAAAGAATGTTCTTTACAGGATTAGGGTACAATTCCAGATAAAGTCTACTTTGATTGATCAATACTACTGAAAGCTCAGAAACATTCACATGAGCAGTATCCTGGCAATCATTATTATCTGATACTGTCACAACATAAGGGCCTGCAGCTAATCCCGTGGCGGTGGATGTAGTTTGCGTAGGAGTTGTATTCCACGAATATAAATATGGAGGTGTTGCTCCTAAAACTGCAACGGTAGCCGTACCATCGCTATTCCCTGCTGTGGCCGAAGTGGAAGATGTTGTTAGCCCAAGGGGTGTTGGCTCTGAAATGGTTACAGTATCAATTGAGAAACAAGTATTTGAATCTGTGGTAGTAACAATATATGCACCTGCCGAGAGACCTGAAATTGATGAGTCGGTTTGAGGAGGTATGGTATTCCATAAATAAGTATATGGTCTTATACCACCTGAAGGAGCAGCCGTGGCTATGCCATCAGAACTACCAGAACAAAGTGCATTGGTTTTGGTGAATGTAACAGATATATTTGAAGGATCATTTACCACAATACTATCAACCGTAACACAAGAGTTGCTGTCTGTAACAGTAACAGTATAAGTTCCAATGGTTAATCCAACAGCTATTTGTGTGGATTGGGGTGGAGCAGTATTCCATGAATAGGTATAAGGAAGTATACTGCCTGATGCGGTTGCAGTTGCAGTCCCATCGTTACCTCCACAGGATGTTACATCAGTTTTAGAAAGTGATACAACTAATGGAGTCGGCTCAGTGATCATAACACTGTCAACTGCTGAACACATAAAGGCATCCTGAACAGTAACATAATATTTTCCTTTAGAAAGACCAGTTCCAGTAGAGGTGTTCTGGGGTGGAACTGTACTCCAAACATATGTATATCCAGGAGTTCCTCCGCCAGGAGTGACCGTTGCACTGCCATCGTTTCCACTAAAACACATAACATGAGAATTAATGACCATGCTTGTTGACACTGCTGAAGGTTCATTAACCACAATTGAATCTACTTTAACACAACTGTTTGAATCAGTTACAGTTACCGTGTAAGTTCCAGCGATCAAAGCAGAAGCAGCTGAGTCGGCTTGAGGCGGAATGGTATTCCAAAGATATGAATAAGGTGAAGTTGCACCGGATGCAACCCCCATTGCCGAACCATCATTATATCCATTGCAAGTGGCATCCTTTTTTGTGAGTGAGATGAGAAGCTCGGTTGGCTCATTTACCATTATACTATCGTAAGAAAAACACCCAATGCTATCCATAACAGTTACCGTATATGTTCCAGATATCAATCCAATTGCTGTTGCAGTAACTTGTGGAGGCGTAGTTTTCCATGAATATGTTAGTGGCCCTACGCCACCTCCCCCCACAGCTGTAGCTGTGCCATTACTATCAAGTCTGCAGCTAGCATCTGTTTTGGTTAGAGAAATTGTGATGGCTGCTGGTTCAGAAATAGAAATAGTATCAATAGCAGAGCAGCCATTGGAATCAGTTACAGTCACTGAGTATGCCCCGGCTTGTAATGCGCCTGCTGTTGCAGTAAATTGTGGTGGTGCAGAATTCCATACAAAAGTATAAGGTGAGGTGCCTCCTAAAGGAGTAACTGTGGCAAGGCCATCTGACCCTCCATTACAAGTAGCATCAGTTTTGGACATGCTGGTGGTAACAGTGGCACATAGCGCGCAATTTCCAGCATTGAGAGCAGACATCGTATCAGGCCCGCAAGCATTTAACACAGCGCTTCTTGTCATAATATAGCTTCCTGCAGCGATATCAATGTCCGGGTCAAGGACACGGCTTGTTGTTCCGGAGGTGAGTGCATAGTGCATCAAACTTCCATTATTGATAACATGCCCGATCTGATGAGCATGTCCCATTTCATGTAATGCAACACTTTCAAAGTCACTTTGGCTACCACCAATTCCACCTGCTGCTACCCCGTAATACCATCCGCCAGATGGAGCATCATTGAATTTAATGTCCACTTCAGCAACATACCAGGCACCGCAGCCAAAAGCAGAATAAAAACTATAAGCTGTTCCCAAAACTCCTGCTGAAAGCGGGTCATTATTATCATAAGTTACCAGGTTAATATTATCTCTTCCGCTTGTGTCAGCAGTTGTGGTAGAGTCAGCTATCATCCAATTAACGTATGTTGCACAGCGCCATGCTTCGATGGTTCTTTCAAAAGCACCGACGGCTGGGGTTGAGTCTTTAAATGCCACATTATATTGAAATACATACCCTCCAATGCTGTCATTGATCAGGTCACCGGTACTATCGTTGCTCAGTTGAGAAATATTATATGTTACAGTTAATGCTGATCCAGAAGCTGCACTTAATTCAGCGGCAGGATTTTGGACTTTGAAAGTCCCTGTACCTGCCCTGTTAAATACATAGATTTTAATCTGGGTATTTGACCACGAAACGACATCAGCACTGCTAGTCCCGTAATAGGTGGCTCCGCCATCGTCTGCATTTCTGAGAAAAACACTTGCGGAACCAGAGTAAGAAGCCCCAAAATTTGTTCCATTAATTGTTAAAATACTGAAGGTGCCCGCAGTTAACGTATCAGGTGAAAATGAGGTGATCACAGGGACGATTGCCCTTGAACCCTGATTCTTATGTAAATATTGATCGGCATTGAAGACTTTATATTCATTCGGTGCTTTCTTCAATTGATTTTGAAGCACATCATATATTTCAGCTTTTATATTCTTATAGATATTAAAAGGTTCAACACCATTTTTACTTCCACGATCATATCTGATAAAACCCTGTGCGCTGGCATAAGGTAGGAAGTTGGAGGTAACTTCTCTTTGTGAATTCATGTGCGAAGTATGTGATCCTTGTTCCTTCCCCTTCCTATTCATGAAAAAGATGCCAGTTTCACCAACATTTAACTTCAATCCTGGAGTTACTTCAAGTAATGTGCTACCTACACGACCACCTTCTGTGATCAGATTAATGGTAGATGATGAAACATGGCCTTTAAAGACCTTATAAACATCTATATGATAAGCTGTATAGATCATTGACTTACTTCCGTTCCAATAAGAGTTCTTACTGACGACCTCACCCTCAATGATCGTATTTGCGACGTCAATTCTTTGGTAAAGAGGGACCTCAACCATTGCTCTCTGTGAGTAAATTGAGGTTTGAGAAATAAATAAACCAATAATTAAAGCAAGTAATAATCTCTTCATTTTATATTATTTTGCGGTAAAAGATAAATGATCAATAGCCGCAAAGATAATATAATTCCAGTGTTTTGTAAATAGCTGGAATGATTTGTGCAGTATAGAATGCCAACTAATTGTTGTGGATCAATATCAGTTTTTTAACAGTGGTCTTGCCCAACAATGTTATTTTTACAAAGTAGCTCCCTTCCTTATATTCCTTTAGGTCAATTTTGAATCTCTTTACCCCAGAAACATGATATGTTTCGGAATAAACGATTGCACCCAGCAGGTTATAAATTGAAAAATCGATATCTGAATAAACCCACTGGTTAAAATTGAGTATTACTTCATTGGATGAAGGGTTGGGGGCAATTGAAAATGAGACATTTCTTTGTGTAGCATTCACTGATAAGCTTTCCATCACTATTACTGTTTTTTGAAAAGTGTTTGAGCACCCAGAATGAGTGGCTGTAAGTTTTACTTCATAGCTTCCAGGTTCTTTATACCTATGAATCGGGTGTTTTGCACAAGTATTCGCTGTGCTGTCGCCAAAATCCCATGAATACTTTGTATTCGAGGAATCAGGAGTTGTCGTATTCATAAAATTACAGTACCCGCCATTATTTAAGTAGACCGTATCCTCAGAAGTAAATCCTGCTGAAGGACCCTTCTTAATATAGATAGTAAGCTTCTTTGAGCTTTTACACCCATTAATATGTGTGGCAGTTATTGTAAGCTCCCCTACTCCATATGCTCCCCAATCTACGGCAACCTCATGAGTGTTTTCTCCTATTATTCCAACAGCTCCAACAATATTCCATTGATAAGTAGTGCCTGTAATATGCCCTACACTATAAATGACTCCCTTATCAAACTCACACGCCGAATCACTATCATAGAAGAAACTCAATGTGAGTGTGTCAATACAACAATTGTCATGGTATCCCAAATATGCGGATGTGTTATTGGGAGATACATCCCATTCATTTGCACCAATTGCCCAGTCCAACTGCCCTTTTTTAATATGAATTTTCCTGGTAAGGGTGTGCTTTGCAGTAGAGCCGGTGTCAACCTGCCACTGAGTTCCCGGGTCCTCTCCAATTTTCCCGATCATATCTATCAAAGTAGAATCCTTATAGAGTGTAATAGCGTCATCTCCATTGAACAATGATATACCTCCAACAAATGAGTCTATGATGGATGGATTGAATTGAGTGGTATCAATATTGTCATCAGCTACAACAAATACTTGTCCGGATGGAATCGCCCCTACGAGATCTATCGTTTTAACGAATCCATTTGTATCTGTGGCTCCATTGTAATACAGCCTAATGGAATATGGGGTGAGATCAATTGTAAAAGAGGTTGGATTATATATCTCAAGGGCTTTATTGCTTGAGGAGCCTTCTATGTACTCAGAAATAAATAATTCGGCACAACCTTGGGAGAAAATGTGCTTTTTACTGACAAGTAATAGGACAGTAATTATTAGTAGGGATAAAGTTAATGTTCTCATAATATTAGGATTTTGAAGCAAATAAATGAGGCTTGCAATGGAATACATAAGCACCATTAGCATTAAATACTTGCTCAGTTAACGGATTTGAAAAAGACAAAATAATCGCCGGCCAAAAATTATTTTACTTTCTCGATTTGACGCTCCTTATCTTATCGATAAGAAGTGACCACAATATTAATGAAGCAGGTGGTAATAATATGAAACAGTTTTCGGGAAAAAGTTACACTCAAGTGCAGGTATTATGAAATTTCAGGATTCTTTCTTTAAAGAAGAGGTATAAGTGTCCCACTTTTCAATAACTTGCTGAAAGTCAGGGGGGAGGTCAGATTCAAAATGCACTTCTTCCTTAGTTATTGGGTGAATGAAGCCGATGGTCTTTGCATGCAGTGCCTGATGATCCATTATCTTGAAGCAGTTGGTCACGAATTGTTTATACTTAGTGTATACCGTTCCTTTAACAATTTTGTCACCACCATATACTTCATCATTGAATATCGGGTGTTTGATATGTTTTACATGGACCCTTATTTGATGGGTGCGACCTGTCTCCAACCTACACTCAATAAGTGTAACATAGTGGAATCTGCGTAATACTTTATAATGAGTAACAGCGGGTTTCCCATGGTCGGCTTCCGGAAAAACATCCATTTTCTTTCGATATCTCAGATTCCGGCCTATATTCCCTTCAATAGTACCTTCATCATCCTCAATATCTCCCCAGACAAGTGCATGATATACGCGCTTGATTGTTTTTTCGAAAAACTGCTTTGCCAAAAAGGTCATAGCAAAATCGCTTTTGGCTATTAGCATCAATCCTGAAGTGTTCTTATCAATCCTGTGGATCAATCCCGGGCGATTTTCTTGATTTGTAGGAAGGTCCTTAAAGTGGTATAGAAGCCCATTTGCTAATGTCCCCGTAAAGTTGCCACTTCCCGGGTGCACAACTAATCCAGCAGGTTTATTGATAATCATAAGCTCCTCATCTTCAAACTCAATATCAAGGGGGATATTTTCCGGCAACAGTTTGAAGTCTACAGGGGGCTTAGCTAAAACTACAGAAATAACATCCAGGGGCTTTACCTTGTAATTTGACTTAACAGGTAAATTGTTAACCAATATACTTCCTGCTTTGGCGGCAAGCTGAAATTTATTGCGGCTGATATTGGGAATATGATTGATCAGATACTTATCGATCCTCAGTGGCTCCTGCCCTCTGTCAATTTGAACATGATAGTGTTCATACATCTCCTGATCTTCAATCTCATTTGGAGACTGGTTGTTTTCCGTATTATCTTTATTCATTTTGCTTTTTGAATACTTCAAATCGCTTCAATCCACAATCATTTGATCATAACACCTGTTTTTTCCAATATTGGGATTTTGGTAAAATTTCCCGGTGAAATGCTATCTCTCACAAACACATATTTCTTGTCATGCATGATCTCATCCAGCCAAAAACTTATCCAAAATTCATTACTTATTCCAAAAAGTTTTTCCTCGATCAGCTCAACTTTTACAAAATCATTTCCCTTCACTTCTTTAAACAAATGTCGGAGCGTTGAGGTCTTGATCTTCCTGCCATCAATTTCTCCATATCCTTTTGATACAATGATGACGGTATCTAGCGGTTTGTTATTGAGGTTGACCAGATATACATACCAAAATGTTTCACCGGTCTCTCCTTCTTCAGGGATAATCGCTATGGCAACATCTTTAACTTTAGGATTTGGAATATCTTTTTTCATCTTGGTTGGGTAAAAATAAGTGAATTCATGGAGTTACAAAAGAATCTGCAAGCGATTAATTCTCGATTGGTCCACACCTTTCTAAACAATCTCTTGCAAATTCTACATCTGCTTTTGGTAATCCTGGAAAGTCGAGTACATCTTTGAACTGCTTGGTGGCTTTTTTGCAATCTCCCAGCCGGCAATATCCTATACCTAATTGTAGCCTGATCATTGGGTTGTTTGGATTGAGTTCCTGGGCTTTTTCAATATATGTTACCCAATTTAGAAGATATCTTCTGGCAGCTTCAGGAAACTTATTTGATAGATTGTTTTGGCAATCCGCCATTGAAATAAAGGCATTCAGGTGCTCATCATCGATCTTAACACATTCTTTGAAATAGTACATCGCCTCCCCCCATTTCTTTCGTTCCATATAGATCAGGCCCAAGCCAAAGTAGCTACCAGGGTTCATAGCCTGATCTTGCAATGATCGCTTAAATGCAGTTTCAGACCTTGCGAGATAGCCCAGTTTTTCTGGCCCTGATATTGTACTGGCTAACTCAAAGTAGGTATTCCCCAAAAGTTCATATCCTAACCACGGATCAATACCACTATTTACTGAGCTTTCGGCCCTTTGAATAGCAAGGTCAATTCTTTGGATCGACATATAATAGAAGGATGCCGCTCGGTCATAGTCCTGCAAGGTGGGTTCATCTTCATTATAAAATGGCCAAAATAGCTGAGTAATAAATGTAGCTACCGAAGAGGTAGTAGGTTTGACCGGGACATTGAAAATGTCCTTCTCATTTCGTTTCAATCCAAATTTTTCAATTATGATCTTATTTGCAGAGGTGTTTTTTAGATAAACGGCAGTGATCGGATCAAGATATACAAGGTCCCAATTATTATGGGAATAGAGGTATTTATGTAATACCCTGAACTGAGGCCGATACAAGATAGCATAACTAAAATTAAACAGGCTATCCTTTTTGGCCAATAACTGAGGATCGTAGGACATATTGATAAATTCTCTGAAAAAACCTTCATCAAAAATATCAAGATCTCTTAGATCTATATAAGTCTTGAACTGTGGGTATAAAGACCATAATAGATATGAGGAAGTGAGGTAATCAGAAAAACAAGTTCCTTGGATATTATGATCTCGAATGAAATTAGCCGCACCCACAGGATGGTAATCTCGATTTACCTTTACCCCAAACTCCTCTCTACTATTGAACTTCTTGAAATATTCCCCAGTTCCCACATATCCATAAATCAGCAGACCAACAATTATTAACCCCCCATATAAGATATAATGCCCGCGTACGGTCTTAAATGAGCGCATTAGATATTTGATCAATATCTCTAATCCCATTGCCAGTAAAGGGATACTAAAGATGATGAACACTGGGATATTTCGATACATCGTGAGGCTCAAATAAAAGAACAACATCAAAAGGATCGTATATCCCAATCCGAATTTTGAATCCACCCATCTGAAGAAAGGCCTTTTAACTTTTGCCTTTCTAAACTTAAAGAGAAGCAAGTAAATTACAATTATGAAGATCGCAACATTGATATATGCTTCAATATTCCAATACGCCTCTTTTGTAAAAGACAACAGCTCGGAGGTGAATTTATTGCTTTGAGTTTGCTGGAAAATATTTAGAGGATGGATGATCATTTTAGGACCATTAGGATTCAGCGAGATCCCCATTATTGCTAAGATCGAGGCTATGATCAAATGTTTGGGGAATATTAGATCAGTGAGTAGTTTATTTCTTTTATAATAATATCGCTCCAATAAATAGATGACTGGTGCTGCGATCAACATGACAGCACCCACACCATAGGCTTCATGGGCATTGGCCCACACGATCTGAAGTGGAACGACCCAATAAATTATGGTTGAAGGGCGAGATCTATAGCTAATAAGTAAAAAGCTAAAGATGGCTACCATTAAGTGTGTGACCATCTCTGGTCTTCCTACCATCCTGAATTCGGTTGAAAAAATGAACAGGTAGGTGGCTATGATAATTGCTGCTGTTGGAGTTCCGGAACTTTCGGGGTTGATGATCTTGTTGAATTGATTAAACTGTTTCAATAGAAAAATGATCAAAGCTGTATTTACGATCGTTTGAATCACAATAGTAAATTCAGGTCCCCCTATCTTCTTAAAGCAAACAAGTAAAAGTTCAAATAACCATTTGACGCTGATCCACTCTGCTCCCGCAAATGTAAATGAGAAGATATCATGTGTGACAAAGCTTTTGTTCTGGATCATCCATTCGCCGGTCTTTAGCATCCACCAAATATCAGGTTCCCGAAGACTCTTCAAACTGATCAACATGCCGGTAAGCAGGCAGATGATCCAGGCGATCCATTTTACGGCAGTTCTCATTATTGATATTGATTGAACATAGCTTTGGCAATTGCAAAGATCTCTTCAAAGTGATAACCACTTCTTTCTCCCCTGTTGTGTCCAAGGCGCACTGCAACTACATC
>CAZNGA010000048.1:0-25111 GCA_964572485.1 uncultured Chitinophagales bacterium | reverse complement strand
ACATTCAGGGAAGATGGGAGCCGACAAAAGAGGGCAGTTTTATAACGGGGATCCCGGCGATTGATGAAGGGGTCATTGGGTTGCCCAAACAGACAAACTTACCGGCAAGCATTGGGGATAATAAAGGAAGAAATAAATATTATATGCTTCCATTTATCCTTGGGATCATCGGCCTTGTCTTTCATTTTCAACGCAAAAAGAAAGATGCTTTTGTTGTCCTTTTATTATTTGCGATGACCGGTATCATGATCAATACTTATTTGAATCCAACTCCGTTGCAGCCTAGAGAAAGAGATTACACGTATGTTGGATCTTACTATACATATTGTATCTGGATCGGGATAGGTATGATAGCCATATATGAATACCTTAGAAAGTACTTTAAGGGAATTGGTGCACCTATTATCGCTACTTTACTCTGTATTCCGATACCTTATATGATGGCTCAACAAAATTGGGATGACCATGATAGATCCACCAGATATGCAGGTAGAAAATTGGCTATTAATTATTTAGAATCTTGCCCACCAAATGCCATTTTATTTACTCAGGGGGATAATGATACTTATCCATTATGGTATGCACAAGAGGTAGAGAACATAAGGCCTGATGTAAGAACTGTTAATTTAAGTTTATTGGGGGTGGATTGGTATATCGATTTTCTAAAGAGGAAGATCAATGATGCGGATCCTGTACCTATCTCAATTCCAAGTGAATTATATCGTGGTGACAAATTGAATATCGTACAATATGTGGATGTTAAAAAATTTGATCAAAAGAGGTATTACGACCTTAAAAAGGTGGTCGCATTTATCACCACTGATGATAAAAAATTTAAACAACAAACCACAAGAGGCGATTTTGTAAATTATATGCCGGTGAAAAATTTTAGCATTCCGGTAGATCGGGAAAAGATCATTGCTTCAGGAATGGTAAGTAAGAAAAATGAAAATAGGATCGTTGATAAAGTAAAATTCAGGATCAATAAAACGAACTTCTATAAGCCAGATGTAATCATATTAGATCTACTCTCAAATAATAACTGGGAACGCCCTATTTGCTTTGCTACCAGTGTTGCATCCAGCAATTATCTTGGGTTGAGTAAATATTTCCAGCAAGAAGGACTCATATATAGGATAGTGCCGGTTGAAGCTAAAAGCAAAGATAGGGACGGATTACCTGAAGGGATATTTGCTGAGCGCATGTATGAGAATGTCGTTAATAAGTATGAATGGATCGATAGCACTACAAAGCATATTTATCTAAATGATGACAACCAACGGAACATAATGAACATCCGGAATAGTATTGCAAGACTGGCGGCTGAATTGATCAAAAATGGCGAAAATGAAAAAGCAGAAGAAGTCATAGATCTTTGTGTGAATGGTATTCCGGAAAAGTTTGTCCCCTATTATGGCCCATATAGCTTTATCATGCTCAGATACATCTCCCTTTATTACAGATTAAATGCGGTAGACAAAGCGCAGAATATCTTAAGGAAGATCGTGTACTATTGCCATGAGAACATACTCTACTACGTCAGTTTATCAAATGAGAACCGAAAGCTTTATTATAAAGAACAAGAGCAAGCCTATTTAACAATACAAGAACTTTTAAGGTACGCAAAACTCAATAAAGATCAGGAAATGGTTGATGAAGTAACTCCGATAGCTGAGAATATGCAAATACTCTTAGGCAAGGCCCAATAACTTTTGATATCTCAAAATATCTGATAAGGTTCATACAAGGTAATGCAACCAAAAACGATATATCGTTTACTTGTACCGTCATTAATTATATTTAGCTGCGCTTCATCCTCAAAGATCAGCAACCAGAACTTATCATTCTTATATCCCATTTCTTATTCCAGGCAACTACCAAAGATCAGGTTGGTCCATTTTTCAGATGATAGTTCTACCCTTTACGCGAACATCATTCCAGGTCATTTAAAATTCGTGGAGGAAGCCATAAACAGGAATCCAGTGGCTAATGTTGTTATTTCTATTCATTTCTTTGAAAGTTACAATAGCAAAAAACCAACTGACAGCATTTCAATACAGCGGTCACTATTACTTTCAGAATTTGATGACAACGAATACCTGTTTACCGTAAATGTAAACACAAAGTACAAAAACGGTCAGCTTCTGGAGATGGCTATTATCAATCAGGATTCACCTTACATTATAAAGAACTACTTATTGGTCGACAGATCTTCAATTAACTGCAGTCAAAATTACCTGATCAAGAATGCAAATGATAGAAAGTTGCTATTTTCGAATTACACGTCTGAAGGTAGCTTATATATATCTCATAACAGCGATCATCAGGTATTAAAAGTTACCTACTATAACCACGATCTGACACCTGCATTTCCACCTTATAAATCACAAAAGAAAGTGGTATTTGGCCAAATACGCAGTAGAACAATGAATATATCCAATGGTTCAACTCTAGACCTCTCAAGAAATGGGGTTTACTATATACAAGCTGATTCCACCATTCAGGCAGGGCTTACAATACTGAAATTTCATGATGACTTTCCAAATATCACCACTTCAAAGCAAATGATCAATACCATTCGGTACATTATTAAGAACGAAGAATACAAGAAGATGCTTGCATCAAAAGAAATAAAACTTGCCATTGATGAATTTTGGTTAAAAATTGGGGGGAACAAAGACAGAGCAAAGGTGTTGATCAAAGAATATTATAGAAGAGTAAGGTATGCAAATAAATATTTCACCTCATTCAAAGAGGGATGGCGTACTGATAGGGGATTGATATTCATCATTTATGGCCACCCTGACATTATTTATAAGAACGATCATTCTGAGAATTGGATATACAATGCAAAGGCCACAGAACCTATACTCAGTTTCTTTTTCATGAAGGAAAATGACCCATTCTCAAACAACCACTTCAATCTATTTAGAGATGCAAAGTTTGAAAATAGTTGGAACATTGCCATTCATAGATGGCGTCATGGAAGGGTGAACGAACGTCATAATCAATAGCCATTACAAAGACCTCAATTGGAAAATATACAAAAAAAAAGCGGCGTGAATTTTCATCCTACCGCTTTTTTACTATCCAGCCAATTTCGGGTTAATTATGAGATGGCGATCTCGTTTGCTGCTTTACCTGTTTTCTTGGTAAGTGTGAGATATAAAATACCATTCGTACATTTGGCTTGGATCTTGTTTGAATCAACAGTCCTTGGTAACATGAACCAACGGCTGAAAGAATAGTTATTATATTCTTTTTCAGTTTTGTTCATCTTCCTTGTCTGTCCATTCTTATTCTTATAACCGGAAACCCAAAGCATGCCATTTTCTGTCCATAGTTTGCAATCAGACTTTGTCATACTTGGTACGGCCATTTCGATCCTATAACACTTCTCGTCTTCATAGAAATTCACAGTGTGCATATACTGATCATAACCATATTCATTGTTGTAATTAGGTGATGTCATTGGTGTATTTCCCCAATAAGGAGTATTATAAGGCTGCGTACCTTGATAATCATTTGTTTTGGGTGTATTCCATCCCCAATTAGGAGTTGTGTATGGCTGTGTACCATAATCATAATTCTGTGTAGTTGGTGTATAACTGTTAGGATAAGCACCTGGGTAATATGAATTATAATAATATGGAGTGCCATTGTATGCATTTGCCTGGTAACCAGGATAATACATTTGATACCCTGCCCAATTATATGGAGGGGTCATCCAATTTGTTGGGTATCCATTCCAATTAGTTGGATAATTATTCCAGCTATATGGATTTGTGTGATAGGGAGTTGAATGTCCAGGGGTAGTTCCTGTTGTACCTGAAGTAGGCCATGAACCAGATTCCTGAGGACTTTCTAAAACGTTAGTGAGCTTCTTAATAGTTTCCATAAAAACATTTTTTGGTTTAATAAAATTGTATTTTTAATGAAGCAAAATAACGGAAGTGCAGAATTTGAATCTATCAAATCCGACCATATTTCTGACATATGTAAGATTTCAACCATTATTGTGATTATTTAATAGTAACGAGACAGCAAAAAAAGCATAATATCTTATCGGTCAATGAGTTACGGGAATAAGTCTATAGCATCAGAGAAAAAGCTAAAAATATTCGGGAAGCACCCGATACTTGAAGCTGTTGAATCCGGGAAACAGCTTGAAAAGCTTTTCCTGCAAAAAGGGATATCAGGGGAATTTATGCAAAAACTTACTCCATTCATTAAAGAGATGAATATCCCTGTTCAATTTGTTCCGGTGGCAAAACTAAACCACCTTACCAATGGGAATCACCAGGGTGTGGTTGCCTTTTTACCTTTGGTGGAATATAATAGAACTGAGAATATCGTTCCACATCTATATGAAAATGGCAAGGTTCCTTTGCTTTTTATTCTTGACAGGATAAGTGACGTTCGTAACTTTGGGGCCATTGCCCGTACAGCAGAATGTGCTGGAGCACATGGTATCATCATCCCTCAGAAAGGAAGCGCTCAAATTAATGCTGAAGCAATAAAAGCTTCCTCAGGAGCCCTCCACAAAATTTCTATCTGTCGTGAAACCAACCTAACAAAAATCATCAAACAATTAAAACTCAACGGGATACAAATTGTGGCCGCAGATCTTAAAACAAGCAAATACATCTATGAAGTTGACATGACTGGTCCTACTGCTATCATATTAGGAGCTGAAGGGCAAGGGATATCAAATGAGTTACTACAGCTTGCGGACGAGTTTGTTAAAATTCCTATAGAAGGCACCATAAATTCCTTTAATGTATCTGTTTCTGCCGGAATTCTGATCTACGAGGTGATGAAACAAAGGATGAGTTAAACGCTTGAAGGGTCATTCACATTGATATTCGCCAGCATATCATCCACCATAGCAGTAAGATCATAGGAAGGTTGCCATCCCCATTCATTACGAGCAATGCTATCATCAATACTCTCTGGCCACGATTCTGCAATATATTGTCGATAATCAGGGCTATAGGTCACCTTGAAATCAGGGAAGTGCTTTTGGATCTCAAGGGTGATCTCCCTTGGGGAGAAACTGCACCCTGCCAGATTATAGCTTGAATGGATATTCAATTGCTGCGGATCTGCCTCCATCAATTCAATGGCTGCCCTTGTGGCATCAGGCATATACATCATTGGTAATCCAGTATCCTCTGCGATAAAACACTCATATTCATTGTTCTTACCCAATTCATAGAAGATCTCCACCGCATAATCTGTGGTACCACCACCTGGCTTAGATTTATAACTGATAAGCCCGGGGTAACGCACGCTCCTAATATCTATACCATGCTTATGGTAATAGTAATCACACCATCTCTCCCCTGCAAGTTTACTCAATCCATAAACCGTATCGGGGTCCATAATGGTCGTTTGGGGCGTATTTTGTTTTGGAGAAGATGGGCCAAAAACTCCTATTGAGCTTGGCCAGAAGATCTTAGAGAAGTTAAACTCCTTTGCGGCTTCAAGAACAAGAAGCAAACTTCCCATATTCAACTTCCAGGCGAAAAGAGGGTCTTTCTCTGCTGTAGCTGACAATGTTGCAGCTAAATGGTAAATCTGGGAAACTTTATATTTGTTAACAATAGTGGTAAATTGCTCCTTATCAAGTATATCCAACCTCTCAAAAGGCCCACTATTTTTCAGCTCATAATGGGGCTCTTTGATATCAGTGGCAATAACGTTATCGATTCCATATAACTCTCTAAGCTCCGCAGCTAACTCAACACCTATTTGGCCACAGGCTCCCGCAATTAATATAGTTTCCTTCTGGTTCATAATAATTGTTTAACAATGCACAATATCACTCAAATTTAATGGATTATGGCCTAAAATCCACTATTCACGGGCAATAATTAACGTGCAAGTAAGTTCTAAGCTTGGTCACTGTCTAATTATAGAAGAAAAGCACTTTCAATCACTAAAAAGAGTTGAAACTCCATAAAACTAAATCAAACAAAATATTTTTACCTTTGCTTTCTTAACACATTATAATATTTGCTATGGATTATAAACGGTTTTTTAAGGCAGCTCTCCCCCACTTGATCGCTATTGGAATATTCTTGAGTCTTTCTTCAATATATTTCACACCCGCTTTTAAAGGTGAAATACTACTACAAAATGATATTATTCAACATCAGATGAAGAAGAAAAAGGCTGATGATTATAGAGAAAAGACAGGGATGGAACCATTGTGGTCGAATAGTCTGTTTTCCGGGATGCCTACTTTTCTTATGTCACTGCGTACACCCGCAAATTTGATCAAGAAAGTTGACAAAGGATTCAAATTAGGGCTTCCACATCCTGCCAGGCTCATCTTTATACTTGCCATAGGTTTTTATTTTTTATTGGTCGTTCTAAATGTTAACCCTTGGTTAGGGATAGTGGGGGGGCTCGCATATGCCTTCACCTCCTACTTCATGATATCGATAGAAGCAGGCCATAATACGAAAATAGCAGCATTAGCATATATGCCTATTGTTATCGCAGGGATCACCCTGCTCATCAAAAAGAAATATGTGATCGGCTTCATAATCACTGCTTTGGCTATGGCCCTACAAATTCGCACCAATCACTATCAAATCACATATTATATGCTCTTCATTCTTGGAGTGTATGCTGTTTTTGAAATTACGACCTTCATCAAAGAAAAAGATTTCAACCATATCATAAAAACCATGGGCCTGATCATGCTGGCTTTTGGATTAGCTGCCGGCACACATCTGACAAAGCTATGGGTAACCTATGAATACGGAAAAGAATCTATAAGGGGCGGAAAATCTGAACTGCGTAACAAAGATAAAAGCGATGTAGGTGGATTGGATAGAGGGTATGCTTTAAGGTGGAGTTATGGAGTAGCTGAAACCATGACACTATTAATTCCTAATTTCTACGGTGGTGGATCTTATGGCCCTGTAGACAAGGATTCTAAAAGCTTTGAAGTATTGACTCAGAATGGTGTTCCAAGAAATCAGGCACAGCAGATCGTTCAGCAATTGCCCCTGTATTGGGGAACGCAACCCTTTACTTCAGGACCAACTTATATTGGAGCAATAATAATATTCCTATTTGTGTTAAGTATATTTCTTTTAAAGGGACCTTTAAAATGGTGGCTCTTAATAATCACAATACTATCAATTCTTTTAGCATGGGGAAAGAACTTCAGCACGCTTACAGATCTTTTCTTCTACTATGTCCCCTATTATAATAAGTTCAGGGCACCAGCGATGATATTGGTCATTGCTGAATTCTCTATCCCTCTAATGGCGATCATCGGGCTCAGCAAAATAATAGAGGAAAAGATCCAAAAGGAAGATCTACTACGATCTCTCAAAAAGTCAGCGATAATCGTTGGAGGTATCTGTCTTTTATTTGCTATTCTACCGGGTCTGTTTGTCGATTTCAGGGGAGATTACCAGGAGAATGAACAATCTACCAGTATTGATCAGAAATATCAGGACAGCTGGGTAAAGAATACAAAGAATGAACAATTCGCTGCTACAATGTTATCTGCACTTCGAGAGGATAGGGAATCTATTTTACAAAAGGATGCATTTCGCTCAATAGTATTCATCGCGCTGGCAGGTTTTCTTCTTTGGCTTTTTGCGCAAGGCAAAATAAAGAAGGTCCATCTCACCATTGGGATAGGGCTTTTGATATTGATCGACCTGTGGGCCATTGATAAACGATATCTTAATGAAGAGAATTTTACAACGAAAAAAGAATACGCCAACCAATTTCTGCCCACTAAAGCTGACCAGAAAATATTAGAGGACCCTGACCCTCATTACCGGGTTTTAAATCTGACGACCAATACATTCAATGAGGCATCTACTTCCTATTTTCATAAATCTATTGGAGGATACCATGCTGCTAAACTTCAAAGATATCAGGAATTGATTGAAAACCAGATCAATCCACAGAGGATAAAACTGGCAAAACAAGGGTTTAAAGCTACTCCGGTATTAAATATGCTTAATACAAAATACGTCATTGCTGCCAAGAGTGCTGAAGGAGTGATCACAAACCCACTTGCCATGGGAAATGCATGGTTTGTGAATACAATTCACTGGGTGAAAAATGCGAATGAGGAAATGGAAGCACTTACTGAATTTGACCCGGCTCAAACAGTGGTGATCCATGAGAAAAACAAAGATTATTTGCAGGGATTTGATTTCTCCGGAAATAATAGTTCCTCCATTAAGCTCATATCCTATGAGCCAAACCAAGTAGAATATGAAGTAAGTTCAGCTGAAAACGTATTTGCAGTGTTCTCAGAGATGTATTATAACGATGGTAAAGGTTGGAATGCTTATATTGATGGTAAGTGGGCCCCTCATATTCGGGTAAATTATGTATTGAGAGGACTTAAAATCAATGGAGGTAGTCAACAAATAGTATTCAAATTTGAGCCCAAGGCCTATTTTATTGGTGAAAAGATATCTTTGACTGCATCCATTGCTTTGCTTTTACTTGTTCTATTAGGATTAGCCTATGAAATGAAGCAACAATTTGGCACTCAAAAAGAAATCTCCAGTTGAAAACACTGTTACATCCTTTTTTTGATCTCCTTGAAAGGAAATTCAAATTCTCCGCTTCGTTGTCACAAGGGGATATTGGAATTAAGATCGGCTTTGATATGGATACCACAACTACATCTGATCTTTTCCATATGGCAAGGATGGTTGGTAAAGGTGGAACGATCATTGGTATCGATCCGGATCCTAGAAATATCAATAAGGCAAAAACATTGACCGACAAATGTCCTGGCCAGATCATTCTTCAACAATACGCTACTTTTAGCAGTACCGGAGAGATGAAAATGAAGGTTGGAAAAAAAGCAAGCCACAACACTTTTTTCAACAAAAAAGAGGACTCGCTTTTTGATGATGAAATGATGGTGAAGATGGATACCATGGACAACATTTTGGAAAATCTGAATATCCTGCCCAAAGAGATCTCTCACATTCATATCACAAATAATGGAGCAGAATATGATACCTTGAAAGGCATGACCAATTTGCTTTCCAATGCTGAAGACCTGTCCATTACATTAGTTGCCGGCCGGCATGGAGAAGAAGGATTGATCGATGGAAAACCTGATCAAAAAGTGATTGCTCAATATTTATATGATTTTGGGTTTCGTACTAAGTTTAAGCGGAAAAATAATTTTTTTTGGATGGGTTTTGTTAAGTATCATTTGATCAAAGGTTTGCTTAAAGGAAAATGGAATTTCAACAAAAGAACATGGGGTTTTGTCATTGCCAAGAAAGGGAGTAAGGATTTTGGATTTCTCGAATTACTATGATCCAAAATAAGTTCTATAATTGTTCGTTTATTTGCCATAATATTGAAAGCAATTTCATCGCAAAATAAATATGGATTCACACCATAAGCCCATTCGTAAAGTCCTGATCTTTACCTACTACTGGCCTCCTGCAGGAGGACCGGGCGTTCAGAGGTTTCTGAAATTCAGCAAATACCTGGGATCCTTTGGTTGGGAACCTATCATAGTAACACCTGAAAATGGGAGCTATCCCTATTATGATGAGTCCCTGGAAAAAGATATACCCCCTGATCTTAAGATCCATAAGACAAAGACATTTGACTGGTTTCGGTTGTATAATATATTGCAGGGCAAAAAGGGGAAATCCGTACCTGTTGCTATGATAGGGATCAAGGATAACAAGTCCATATTTCAAAAATTATCAAAATATATAAGGGCCAATTATTTTATCCCTGATGGGCGGATCGGGTGGAATAGCTATGCTGTTAAAGAGGGGATTAAAATCATCAAAGAAGAAAAAATTGATGCGATCATAACCACAGGGCCTCCACATAGCACTCATTTAATCGGCCATCGAATAAAGCAACAGTTCGATATCCCCTGGATCGCAGATTTTCGGGATCCCTGGACCACCATCTATTACAATAAATTTCTTCCAAGAACAAAGCATTCAACTACCAGGGATAAAGCATGGGAGACTGCTGTTTTAGGTAGTGCAGATTGCATAACAGTGATCAGCAGGGGGCTTCAAAGAGAATTCGCAGACAGGGCTTCACACACAGAAGTTATTTATAACGGATATGATGAAGAAGATATTGACATTCACACAAACGTTTCACAGGATAAATTCATCATGTCCTATATTGGGAATTTCAAACCCAATCAGAACATCTCCGAGTTTTGGTTGGCATTAAAAGAGCTAAAAAATGACTCAAAAGGTTTTAACGATCATTTCAGATTGCATTTGACAGGGAAGGTTGACCCAAATATCAAAGAGGAGATCAACGGTCATGGGCTCAGGGATCTGGTGGTGTATAATGATTTTGTCCCTCATCATAAAGCTGTAGCCCTCATGCAGGAAGCTGTTCTACTATTATTTATTATTCCAAAAGCTGAGAATAATGAGCTGATCCTGACCGGAAAAATATTTGAATACCTGGCAGTAAAAACACCGCTATTATCCATTGGCCCCATAGAGGGTGATGCTTCAAAAATACTGAAAGAGGCAGATAGGGATCCAATGGTGGATTACTCAGATAAAGAGTCGATTAAGAGGAACATCGGTAATTATTATGATCGATGGTTGGCAAACAATAAAGTTGGCTTTCACATAGAAAATGAGGCTCATAAGCAGTTTAGCAGGAAAGCACTTTCAAAACAGTTATGTGATATTTTAAATAGCTTTGCATGATGGATGTAAATACCATTGATATCAGCAAATTCCAACAAGATGATCACTTCTATGAAGAGATAGATCTTATACTCACCGTCAAGAGCTTTGATCTGCAAGCTATTAGAAAGAGGTATCTCAAATCCAAAAAGAATGTATCCGGAAGGGCCGGGAGTGTTGAGCGCAGAGAAGCAGGAACGGGAGGGGTTGTTCAACTCCGTATTGAAAAAGGAAAGATCGTTGCTCAAAAGATATTGACCCGCATGAATGAGCCTCGTGGCATCGGATGTTCAGAACAATGCGAAACGGAGAATACTATTTTTGGTATTGCTTCTGAAAACATTGTTTATTTATTAGAGGGTGACCAGACTAAGAAGATCACACATCCCTGGTTCAGTTACATCCATACCATCAGTTTTCCCCCATCAGACCCCAAGAAATTGCTGATCGCATCATCAGGCCTCGATTGCATTTTCGAATACAACCTTGACAATATGGAGCAAAGCTTTGAGTGGTTTGCCTGGGAAAATGGCTTTGAAAGTGCTGTTGATCCAAATACCGGAGATGAAATTATCTTGACACGAAATAGTAAACTTTCTGAGGCTATCACACAAAGCGGTAAAAAGGTTATACTCGTTGAAAATCCGGATAAACAGGGATTACCCACCGCTATGAGGGCTGCCTTCATAAATTCTGTGACCTATGACTCAAATTCCAGTAATCATATGTTGGCTACATTTTTCCATAAGGGGATGGTCTTTAGTATTGATAGGAACAGTAAAATAGCAACTCCGGTTTTAAGTGGTTTAAAAAATCCCCATGGAGGTATGAACTATGGTACAGAATATATGGCTACCAGTACAGCAAGTGGTGAAGTGGTGATCGGCAATGAGAATAAACAAACCCGATATTCCTTCTGTCATCTTCCCGGGAAACCAGATTATTTAGGTGATCTTGAGTGGCTACAAACCTCCACTGTGATCAATGATAATATCATTACTATAGATTCTAACAGAACCTCCTTAGTGATATTTAATCCGGATAAAGGGTGCTATTCCAAGATCCCATATGATGATAATTGGGCTATTCAGGATATGGTGCTTGCCAACATTTCAGCAGCACAAATTGGGCAGATGATGAAACTTGGATAAGGGACATATAATTAACGATCTAAAGATATTAAGTAATCGCAAAATCCCCCCGGCCCCCTTTATAAGGGGGAGTTAAGAGGAGTTTTCTTTTAAAGAAAGATATAAGGAAGGTTTTTGAAAAAATATTCTTGTTTACAAAGGTAAAGTCCACTTCCTTCAAGATCTATTCCCCCTTATAAAAGGGGTTAGGGGGATTAATCCCGGTAATTACTTTTTAATGTGGATTTCAAATTACCAATCCAATTGAATTCAGAATATCACGCGATCCATCTGATGAGTTCAAAACATTCGGCATATTGGCATTTGATCTGTGTACCTCTTACCCTGCCTAAGCTAAAGAAAAACTCCTTATCAGCATAATTTCGAAAACTCTGAGATGAATACTCGTTGACCGCACTAATTTTTGCATCGATATGGGATTTGTCTAATTCGACGAAGAAGTTGCCATCAAACTCAAAATTATTCCAGGGAAGTTCATAACCCAACATCTTCACATTTTTAAAAGCCCTCTTTCCTTCCTGATGGATCAATAAGTGATCCTGATGAATATCGTTCGAGCAGGGGAGGAAAACTAAATCAGGCTTAATTTCTTTATTCAAGGCAACCAAATCCTCAAGGATCGCCTGCCTTTGGGCCATCAACTCTCTTACCGGATAATCGAATGTAGTCACATTTGCCGGATCGATCCCTAAATGCAAGATCGCCTTTTTCAACTCTGTATATAAAGTATCCTCAGGCAAACCCTCAGGTAATGACTGAATACAAGGTGAGAAGACTGCGTAATGGATAGACACTCCAAGACCAGCCAGTTTGCTCAATGTACCGCCACAGCCAAACTCTCCATCATCCGGGTGAGGTGCCAATACCAGTACTTTTTTAATATTATTCATAGTACATTTTGCGTTCAGTAAATATAGCTTTTAGTAGTAAGTAATCTATAATTCGTAGTAAGAATTTTTTGTTTTATGGTTTTGTTAGCCAATCCGGCAATTTAGAATACCCCCTATCCTTCAATATTTCACTTAATCGTTGATTATATGGCTCATAGATCGAATTAAGGTAGGCCACAGTTTCAGGGTCCATCTCTTCCCGGTAGGGCGCCCCATTGATCGCATAATATATTCCTTTAGCAACACGCCGGATCCCGGGATTGGAGATCCAAAATTTCTCGGCAAAACGATAGGTCTTTATTGACATCTTGTGCAACATTTTGTTCTTATAATCAATAGATCGATTCTCAGGTTTTAATGGCATAGTTTTAAATATTTCGCCTTCAATAGATAGCCAATCAGCTATATCCTTCATTACTAGTTGAGGGTCAGTTTTCAGATCATCAAAAAATACGATCTTCATGGAATTACCGAAAACGTTGAACCAATCTTCAATATATTTCGAATAGAACCCATCTTCAACGCCAAAGTATACCCTATTATTTTCTAAGAACTTCTCTTTTGCTGGCAATTCTGTGCATTTCGCTACATAATCCTTGAATAAAAGATCTTTATTGAGATCCAGAGACCGTTTTTTAAATTTGAAAAAAGAGAAGAGTCGAGCATTTGGCTCCCTCAATATCATCAGGATCTTCACATCTCCAAGCGTTTCCTTTATCTTATTTGCCAGTGGCGCCCCTCCATGGATGTAACGAGGAGTTGATTCTACAATATACTTCTCGTCAGACCAATGGTCAAAATATTTTGCATAGTCCTCAATGGGCTTGAGTGGCTCTCCCCATTTCACACCCATAAAATAAAAGGTCTCCTTTACATTGGAAGTACAAATGTCTGGGTGGCCTGACAGATAGAAATAGAGGGAAGTTGTCCCTGCTTTATTGACACCCGCGATGATCAGATTTGGCAATCCTGGCTTCATAGGTAGTTTGAAATATCAGATACTTTGTCTTCAATTTGATACTAGTGATTCTATCAATAACGAATAATTTGTAAAAATCCTAACTACAAATAAAACAAAAGAAAATGTACTCTTCCAAAAAATTATCTCTTTTTAGGATTATTTCACCCTTTTTTGAAGTAAGTTTGCACTTCAAAATTGATGGATTCCGATATAATTTAGAAAGTATTTATTCGGTAGAGGATATTTTTGGAACATGGACGATATATCAATCATTGAAGGTAAGATCAACACTTACAAAGAGAAAGAACTTAAGATCTTTGCCACTTCTTCTTTTCAGACCCATAGTGTGGTAATGCTGCATCTGCTGAGCAGGATCAATAAGTCAATTCCTGTATACTTTATGAATACCGGTTTTCATTTTCCTGAGACAGTAGCTTATAAGAATCAAGTAGCCCAACTTTTAGATATCAATGTGATCGACCTTTTTTCTTTCACTCCCAAATCTCTGCAAAAAGATGACCGGGGCAGGTTATTATTCACATCTGACGCCGACAGGTGCTGCAACATGAATAAAGTGAATCCCCTGGAGCCCATAATTGCAGGAAATGATGTTTGGATAACCGGAGTACGCAAGGATCAAAATTCGAACCGTTCTGATTTCAAATTGGAAGACCATACCCCTGATGGGACCATTCGTTTTCATCCTATGATCAATTGGTCGTTGGATGAGATCAGCAATTACCTATTGGAATATCAATTACCAAAGCACCCATTGGATGAAAAAGGATATACTTCCATTGGATGCGAGCCATGTACAAGAAAGGTGGTGGTTGACTCCTTTTCTGATGCCAGGCAAAGCCGATGGTTTGGCCAAAATAAAACAGAGTGCGGATTGCATTCAGATCTAATAAAAAAATTATGAAACTGCTTATTACAGGAGGCGCAGGGTATATTGGCAATGAGTTGACCAATATCCTGGCCAATGATGCGAAGATAGAGGAAATAATAATTTATGATAACCTAAGCCGGAAGAACTTTAATTCTTTCCTGCAAACTACCAAGCTCAATTCCAATATCAGGTTTGTTAAAGGCGACATACTTGATTCCAGGAAATTAAGGGAATCCCTTACAGGGGTTGACATTGTAGTTCATCTTGCTGCAAAAGTCTCTACGCCTTTTGCCAATCAAGATCCACACTACCTTGACCAGGTAAACCAATGGGGTACAGCAGAATTGATCTATGCAGTGGAGCAAAGCAGTGTCTCAAAATTCATATATACCAGCAGCACTTCAGTATATGGTGATACGCCGAAAGCGGCTAATGAGGATACCACTCCCAAACCCATCACCTTCTATGGCATCTCTAAATATAAAGGGGAGAGCCATGTAGAAAGATTAGGGAAACACATTAATGCACATGTAGTTCGATGTGGTAATGTTTACGGCATCAGCCCAAGTATGCGATTTGACGCTGTGATCAACCACTTGATGTTCGATGCCAATTTTACCAATAAGATCTCTATTTCCGGCAACGGAAATCAGTCCAGGGCATTTATCCATATTCAAAAGCTGACTCGCGCTCTATATAATCTCATTGAGAGTGATGTGGATTCGGGCACCTATAACCTCGTTGACAAAAATCTCACCGTACTTGAAGTGGCAGAAACTATCAAAGTAATGTATCCGGGCCTGGAGTATTTATTCATCAATCAAGAGCTGGGATTAAGAAATCTAAACGTCAATCCAAAGAGTAAGATCAGTGATTGCTTTGATATTCAGGATTCTGAGCTTTTAGATGAATTAAAAGAGTTTAAAGACAAGTTCTCCTATTGATCAAATAGGTGAGGATTTAATAGCTTCAATATAGCGGCCAGTTGTATTCCCATCGATCTTATACACCCGATCCTGAATAAACTGATCCTGCTCCCCTTTATCTATAGCTGATGAACTATTCAATATCTCTCCTATCTTTTGCTTCAGCTGTTCATAATTCTCCACTTTAAAAGCCACCTTTGATGTGATATACCCCGAAAAGTCGTTCTCGTAATAATCCATGACGACCATGTTCTTCAGAAAATAAACGGCTTCTGCACCGACAGTGCTGTTAAATATCAATACAATATCACTGCGTGAAAGCAGTTTATAAAGGTCATCCTGTAAAATTTGAAAATTGGTTGTCCCCATTTCTTTTGCTAACTCATGGAAAATAGTAAAATCTTTTTCCAGGGGGTGAGGTTTAACAATAAAATCCACTTCAGGAAAATCTTTTGCCAGTCTGATAAAATCTGTTGCCAAATGCTTACGTACCATTTGATCTCCTTCATACAAGGGCTGGGAGGCATACAACAACACGGGCCTTTTTTTCTCCTTCAAGGATCCCTTTTCATTGTTTAAAAACGGAATGATATCTGTTCTCAATTGGCCCTTCACCAGGATCTTTTCTGGTGGGAAGGAAGATAATGTTAACAGAATATCCTTCCAATATTGACCCCAAACAATGAAGTGATCCGGCCAGGGTTTATATTCAGCATCAGCAGCACTATATATATAGTGGATATGCAGTTTATGGATCACCCCATGCTGCATTCCAAAGGTGGTTATCCCTCTCCTCTTCGCTGCCTCAAATAAGGGCTTGTTCTTGATCGAATATTCCCCTGTTCCTGATAAGGTTCTTGGTCTTCTAAATGTTAAAAACAGGGAAGCTGCTCCCTCCCTAAATAGGGCCATCAGCATCATCTTATGGGTTGATCGCAAACTGCTACTGAGTAAATGTTCAAAATCAGAATTGGTGGAAGCTGATAACTCCCTGGAGAGTTGTTTTAACCGGCCCCTGAATTTCATTACCCTTAAGTGGTTCGCAATATTAAAAACATTCAATAACATGAAGAATTCAAAGTTGAAGGTTGACATTGGGTACCGAGGAAAGAGGAAACGACTCTTGAATTTGCCTTTTTGGAATTTTTTATTCACTTGAAAAACAAGCTCAGATAGTAACAAAAAGTTGCCCTCACTATTTGCCTTCTCTAAAAGATATTCACTGGCAAAATCTCCCTCAATGACCCTTTTAGAGTTTAAGCTAATGATGGGTTGATTGGCTTTTGTACTGAATAAGATGATGTGCTTCCCCTTTAAAAGCAGTATGGGCAGTTGAATGACTCCCAATATTGCCCTTAGTAAGAATAAAGGGAAGAATCCAATAACATCTGCAAACCTTAAAGAACTTCCGGATTTTTTCAGGTGTATATTGAATTTCTCATCATTGGGCAAGTCAACCTCTGCCGATGGGGTAAATACTTCAATTTGCTCAAATTCATCCTCTTTCAATGCTGTTCTGATGATCTCTGACCGTTTATTGTTCAACACTTTAGCACGGTATCTATAGTAAAGAGTAAACCTGATGTAGTACCAAAAGGTGTGATCCCGGTAGGATAACCACGATAATATCTTTTTGCCTTTATACAGTTTATGGCCCAGATCGATCACTTCATCAAAACATGCTTTATTGATCTGTACTATCGTTTCCTGAGGTAGCGATAACTGCACCATAGGAATGTCTTCCAATACAGCAGGGATATTGCTCTTATCAAAACAGAATAATCGGATACCCTCCAAATGATGCATCCGCTCCACCTTGGCCAACTCGCCTTTGCTTATTTTCCGCAAAATAATTACCGCGTGCATTTTATTGGATTTGACCCTATTAAATAATACTTTTGTAAATATAGCGAACTCACAACTTAATATTAAAATCCTCGTGATTTACTTAATATGTAATCGTCAATGGGTAACATTTTAGTAATAATTCCCGCCCGGGGACAATCAAAAGGGATCCCAAGAAAAAATCTAAGGCCACTGGGTGACAGACCACTTATCTCCTATGCGATCCAAACAGCTCTTCATTCCAAATTCAAGCCGGATGTGTATGTAAGTTCGGAGGATGAAGAGATACTGAATACTGCACACAAACTAAAAGCCAAGATCCATACCAGGGATCCGAAGTTTTCCAGGGATAACACCACTCTTGACCCTGTGATATTTAGTGGTTACAAGGAAATAAAAGAGATCGAAAAGAAAAAATATGATCTGGTGGTCACGTTACAACCCACTTCCCCCCTTTTAAAGACCTCCTCTCTGGACAATGGTATTCAAATGATGGTGGATAATGACAGAATACATACTGTTATTTCGGCAGTTAACAATTCTCATTTATCATGGAAAAAAGTGAAGAATAAATTTGTTCCCAATTATAAGAAAAGAATAAATCGTCAGGAGCTACCACCCATATTCAAAGAGACAGGTGGTTTACTGATCACTAGAACAAAGTGGATCGCTAGTAATTCAAGGATCGGGAATAATGTTCAATTATTAGAACTGCATAATGAAGAAGCCATTGACATTGATAATTATGATGACTGGAATTTATGCGAATATTATTTGAAGAAAAAAAATATTGTATTCGTAGTCACCGGATATCCTGAAGTTGGCTTAGGCCATGTTTACAATTCATTGATCATCGCCAATGAGATCTTAAATCATAGGGTATGTTTTTTACTGGATAAGAAAAGCAAACTGGGTTTTCAAAAGGTCATGGAGAACAACTATGAAGTATATCTACAGAAAAGCAATGATCTGGCAGAAGAGGTTATCAAATTAGGTCCCGATATCGTGGTTAATGATATATTAGATACTTCTGCTGCCTATATCAGGAAGCTTACCTCCAATAAGCTAAAGGTCATAAACTTTGAAGATCTTGGCCAGGGTGCTGCCCACGCTGATGTATTGTTCAATGCCATATATCCTGAAAAGAAGGCTTTGTCCAACCATTACTATGGCCCTGAGTATTTTTGTGCTAGAGAGGAATTCCTTTTGACAAAGGCCAAATCATTGCAAAAAAAGGTAAGAAAAGTGCTTATTACCTTTGGTGGAGTAGATCCGAACAACTTTACCTTGAAGTGTTTAAAAGCGATCTATCCTTATTGTGAAAAAAGTGGCATCCAAATAGATGTTGTAGTGGGATTAGGGTATAAGAAGAGTAAAATGTTGAAACAATTTTCTAATGTCGCGGTTTATCAAAATATCAAGAACATTTCCAACTACATGCGAGAAGCAGATATCGTCTTTACTTCAGCTGGAAGAACCACCTATGAAATAGCGGTGCTGGGAACCCCATCCATCATCTTAGCTCAAAACACCAGGGAGCTGACCCATTTCTTTGCTGATGAAACCCACGGATTCAAAAACCTGGGGTTGGGAAACAAAGTGACTCAAAAGGAGGTTCTCACCGTCCTTCAAAAATTGATCGACAACTTTGGTGAAAGAAAAAAAATGCAGAACAGAATGCTGAAAAAGAACATCCGCGGCGGAAAGAAAAAGGTAATACAAATTATTAATCAGATAATAGACAATGAATGAAATTGACCGAAGTATTTGCTGAATCAGATCGTGCCGATCCGATATTAAGAAAACCTTACTTAATAGCCGAAGCAGGGGTAAACCATGAGGGGTCCATGGATACTGCGAAGAGATTAGTTGACGAAGCAAAAGAGGGCGGGGCTCATGCTATCAAATTTCAAACGTATAAGGCAGAAACACTGGCTTCCAAGGACAGTCCGGCGTATTGGGATACAACCAAGGAACAAACTGAGAGTCAATTTGAGTTGTTCAAAAAATATGACAAATTCTGGAAAAATGAATTTGAAACCCTGAAATCCTATTGCGATAGTACCGGAATAGAGTTTTTATCCACTCCCTTTGATATAGAGTCTGCCCACTTTCTAAATAATCTTATGGACGTTTTTAAGATATCCTCTTCAGATATCACCAACCATCCATTCATCGATCTGATCAGTTCATTTGGTAAGCCCATCATACTATCCACAGGGGCATCCACCATTGAGGAGATCGGGGAGGCCGTTACGGTGATCCAAAAGCATAATAATCCTACTTGCCTGATGCATTGTATCCTCAACTATCCAACTAAAGATGAAGATGCCAATCTTGGCATGATCACCGACCTGAAAAACAACTTCCCTGATGCTATTGCAGGCTATTCAGACCACACACTACCCGGGGATATGCAAAATCTGCTTACCGCTTCCTTACTTGGTGCCAAGATACTAGAGAAGCATTTTACATTTGACAAAGAACTTCCCGGCAATGACCATTATCATTCTATGGATAAAAAAGATCTTAAAGCATTTTGGAAAAAGACGGATCACACATTTGAAACCATGGGAAGCTTTGTAAAGGAGCCCTTACAAACAGAAGAGATCTCCAGGGAAAACGCCAGAAGAAGCCTTGTGGCAAAAATTTCAATTTCGAAAGGAGAAGCTGTGGAAGAAAAGCACCTCACATGGAAAAGGCCTGCTTCCGGGATCAGCCCAAAGGATATTGATAAAGTAATTGGCTCAATTGCATTGGCAGATATTGAGAAAGATACGATCCTTCAGGAGAATATGTTTGGGGTGGAACCAACTGAATGAAAATCATACCACCTCTTTCATAGGACTTTTTCATAAATCAGATATTTAACGAACTATATTATCAGTGAATAGAACCCGATGAAAAAAGTGATCAAATTCTTTATTCCAAAGTTCATCATCAGGAAGATCATTAATCTTAGGACTAAGATATATGATAAGTATGACGGGGTCTATCAAAGATTCTTTTTGGATATTGTGATCGGGCAGATCGAAAATCTTACTTATACATATAATACGAATAGAGCTTTTAGTGGTTATAAAGAGGAGGGGAAGTCATTGCAAATGAGTTATCTCATTGCTACCAGTTCAAAAGGTCTATTGAAGTACCAGAGTGGAAAGGTTGACCAATTGATCTCCGGAAAAGGGTACTATGGGCTAACCTGTTATGAGGATACCTGGTTTGCATTTCATAAGACAGGCTTTCATGGAAGAATTATCTCCTTCAAGCTTACTAATGGCAAAATAACAGATATTACTACGAAGATCTGGGGACTGTCAAGAGGTATTCATCAGATCGATCTTATCGATAAAGATACGATGGCAGTAGTTGACACGTACAATAATTGCATTTTAGAATATAAGAATTTTTCAACCCTGAAGAATCGGAGTTGGAGAAGCTACACAAAAAAGATCTATCCTAATGGAAAGCTTACTAAAGGGAGAAGGTCTGCCAACTATAATCACTTTAACTCGATCTACAAATATGATAACCAGCTTTACGTGATCGCACATAATGCAACATCTAAAACCAAAAGGAAAAGCGAATTATATGTTTTGGATCTAGATTATGGAGTAATTGAAGTTAAGGAGATCAATGGCTCTAATTGTCATAATATTTATAAGGACGACCAAATGGAAATAATCTGCAAATCAGGCGAAGGAACAGTCCAGGTCAATGGCAATGATCAGTTAGATGTTGATCTATTCACTCGTGGGGTCTCTATATCAGAGGATTATTTCATTTTTGGCGGTTCTGAGATCAGCAATATTCGCAATAAGAGAGATCGAACCAATGGGAAAATATTTATTACAGACAAAAAGTTTCAGATTCTCACATCCCAGGAGATATTTCAAACACAAATTTCTGAGATCAGAAGGGTCGATAACATTGAATATACTTTAAGTTCTGTAAAAGATAGCATGTGATGTTCAGGTTTATTTATTTTTGACCATATAATATTTTATCAATTGAGGGGTTATTAGTTGTGAATTTTAACTAAAAAGGACAAATGGGCGTAATCAAAAGGCAGAGCATAAAAGGTACTCTTACTTCATATCTTGGTATGGGGTTGGGTTTTTTCAATGTTTTGATACTAATGACGAAATGCCTCACTCCTGAACAAGTTGGGTTGATCAGATCCATGTTAGATGGCGCTTTGCTTTTTGTCCCTTTCATTATCTTTGGCGCCACTAATGTTGCTATCAAATATTTCCCATTTTTCAAGAAAGATAAAGAGAGGTATCGTTCATATCTGGGATATTTAATCTACATTCCTTTAATTACATTCCTCCTATTCACAATTATCCTAATAGTCGGAAAAGATCAAATTCAGGGGTGGTTTATTGAGAAATCTCCCATGATAGTTGATTACTATTATTTTATAATTCCCCTTATTTTCTTTATTGTTTATCTCAGGGTTTTTGAGTCCTATATACGTACTCTCTTCAGGATCACCGTTCCTAAACTTATTAAAGAAGTCGTACTTAAGATCGTTACCTCCGTGATCATTGTCATATTTTTTATACAATGGGTAGATTTCAACAACCTGGCTATTTTATTTGTTTGCTCTTACGGAGTTATGCTGATCCTACTAATTGGATACGTTTTTAAGCTTAAAGAAGGTCCATTCAATCCAAGTCTTAAGATCTTTTCAGATTCACTATTTAAAAAGATGGTCACTTATAGTTTATTTATGGTCATGGGGACAGGAGGTGGGATCATTGCTACAAAGATCGGCACTCTAATGACGAGTGCCATGCTTGGGTTGGAATTTGCTGCTGTTTATAGTATTGCTTATGTTATTGGTGGAGTCATTGAAATACCTGCCAGGGCACTAACCCAAATTACATCTCCCTTTGTTTCTAACGCAATCAAAAATAATAATAGTGCAAAATTGGATGAATTATATACTAAAACAGCACTTAATAATTTAGTAATAGGTTCATTAATATTCCTTTTAATATGGTCCAATATTGATAACTTATTCCAATTGATGCCAAAATCTGAAATTTACAGTACTGGAAAGTATGTAGTTCTTTTTATTGCGTTATCAAAACTTTTCAGTATTTCCATGGGTATTAATTCTGAGATACTAGTTAATTCAAAATATTACCGGTGGAATATATATCTGATGGCCTCCTTGGCAATAATTGCTTCTTTGGGAAATTACCTTTTGATACCGATCTACGGCATTGAGGGAGCAGCTTTGTCCATTGGTTTTTCAATCGTTGTATATAATCTGTTACGATTCCTACTTATATGGTTAAAATTCAGCTTACAGCCATTCTCGTTTAGAAACGGTATCGTAGTGTGTATTGGCATCCTTGTATGGTGGCTTATAACCTGGGTGCCGGAATTTGAGAACTACTTTATTGATATCCTTGTACGGTCTTTGATGATTTGTGTGCTTTTTGTAACTCCAATATTTCTCTTAAAAATCTCTCTTGATTTTAATTCAATAATTACCAACTTATTGACCAAGTTCAAGATCTGAGCAAACGAAGAAGTCCTAGTAATTACTATAATTTAAATTCTATTCCTTGTGCCAAAGGCAATTCACTACCATAATTAATGGTATTGGTTTGTCTTCTCATATAAGCTTTCCATGAATCAGACCCAGACTCTCTTCCACCGCCAGTGTCCTTTTCCCCACCAAAAGCACCTCCAATTTCGGCGCCTGATGTACCAATATTGACATTAGCGATTCCACAATCGGAACCTCTCTGGGAAAGAAAAACCTCAGCTTCCTGAATATCACCTGAAAAGATAGCAGAAGATAATCCTTGCGGAACCCCATTATGCGTTGCGATCGCATCATCAAGGGTTTTGTATTTCATGATGTAAAGCAATGGTGCAAATGTTTCTTCATTTACAATTTGAATATCCTTTTCCACCTCAGCGATACAAGGCATCACATAACACCCGGACTCATAACCGGTTCCTTCCAAAGTCGTTCCTCCATAAAGGATCTTTCCTCCCTCTTTCCTTACACCATCAATGGCATTCAAAAAATCCTGCACAGCCCCTTTGTCGATCAATGGCCCCACATGCATCTCCTGATCCAATGGATTTCCGATCTTCAATTGTTGATAGGCACTGACCAGTTGTTCCTTGAATGTTTCATAGATAGATTCATGTATGATCAAGCGGCGAGTGGAAGTACATCTTTGTCCGGCGGTTCCAATGGCACCAAACAGGACTGCCATTAAGGTCAATTTCAGGTCCGCTTTTTCTGTAATGACAATTCCATTATTGCCTCCCAATTCTAGGATCGTTTTTCCCAATCGCTCTCCAACGATCTTACCCACTCTTTTTCCCATTTTTGTAGAACCTGTAGCCGATATCAAAGGAATATGTCGGTCCTCCAAAATATGGTCGCCAAATTCCCCGGACTTCCCGATCACTAAACTCACCGTACCTTCCGGCACATCGTTTTTCTCTAGTACTTCAACAATGATATTATGCACAGCCACTGCACATAGGGGCACTTTTGAGGATGGTTTCCAGAGCACAACATCTCCGCAAACCAATGCGATCATAGCATTCCAGGCCCATACAGCTACCGGGAAGTTGAAGGCTGTGATCACACCCACAATGCCAAGGGGATGCCATTGCTCGTACATTCTGTGACTTTCCCTCTCTGAGTGCATTGATAATCCGTACAATTGTCGTGACATGCCCACTGCAAAATCACAGATATCAATTGCTTCCTGCACTTCACCTAATCCTTCCTGGAGGGATTTTCCCATCTCATAGGAAACCAATTTCCCTAATGGCTCTTTATATTTCCTAAAACCATTTCCTATTTGTCTAACTACCTCTCCTCTTTTGGGTGCCGGCACCATGCGCCATTGCTCAAAAGCATTTTTCGCAATATTGATCACTTGCTTATAGTCATCCAATGTTCCCTGATTGACTCCTGCAATAATCTGGTCATCTACGGGAGAATTTGAGGAAAGTAATGAGCCGCTACTCTTAAGCTTATTGATCCCTGTGACTACTCCTTCATTTGTTTCCTGAATACTCAGTTGATCAAGATACTCTTGAAACTCAGTTCTTAATGTTGTTGTTGCTGGCATAGGTCTTTACTATTTAATTCAATCTTCCTGCAAAGTTATGAATAAGTTTTCTATTCTAGCTATTTCTAAACCCTCCCTTCTATTACAAATCGATACTCGTATTTCCTGAATTTTCCAAATTACATACCGAATATTCCTAATTAGTAACCGAATACTCATCAGATAGTAATCAGGACATAAAATTTTGTATATTTATATAAGTGAAATTGGATATGTGTAGCGGTTCAAACTAAAGTGGAATAATTTCAAATGCGATACCTGCATCAAATACTGCCTTACTATTATACTCCTTAACCACTCTATTTCCTGATAGAACATACTTCCTTTCAGAAAAAAGCCCTACGTCTCCAAAGACCTTAAAAGGAATCCTGGCAGGAAGAGAACTCTCCTGTTTTCGTCAATGCAACACCCCGTATTCTTAAAAACCATCAAGACCTATCAATTTTTAACCTTTTATTCAAGAGTTCTATATTTTTTCTTCTCTTCCTCTTCCTTTTCCTCTTCCTTTTCCTCTTTCTTTTTCTTAAGTATTCATATGTTATGTAACAGGATAAAAGAAATCCTATTGCAATATAAAAAGCGCCGGCTTGAAAAAACGGCTGGCGCAGAGCTATTTGCGGGAGGGAGCATC
>CAZNGA010000047.1:0-25783 GCA_964572485.1 uncultured Chitinophagales bacterium | reverse complement strand
AAATTGTTGTCACTTGCTGACTTCACTGTAAGTCCATTGATAGTGATATAATCCTTATTGTCAATGGTAAAACAATACTCTCCCTGAAGTTCTGCATCTATTATAACCGTATCCCCTGCAGGTTCATAGGTAATTGGATTGCCTGAAGTTCCAGAAGAAGTTGCATTAACCCCTGTATTAATAGTCCCTTCACAAAATTTTATAGTATCTCCTGCGATAAATGTTGCACTATTAAGAGTAACAGGGGACATTGCTTCAGACGAAGAATCGCAAGAGCCTCCATTATTTATATCTGAGTTATCCTGACTAGCAGTTCCTATATTCATAACATAAAATGTTGTAGCTACAGCTCTTACACTGGTGGTCGTAGTGGTTGGGGCTACAGTCGTAGTAGCTGAAACGGTAGTGGTTGTAGTGGTAATGCCAGAGTTGTATATATACGCCCCTATCTCCCAATCAGTTCCGTAATTATCTTGGTCACCAATAGTAACAGAGTCGGGCCAAGTAGAACCCGCAAGCAATATATCATCATAAGAAACCCCTATCTCTGTATCAACTCCGGCAACATCTATCGCAGGTGATGTAGCACTAAGAGTTAGAACTCCGGCAGTCGGATTTTCATACTCTGGGTCGACCTCAAGACTGTTAGCATCCTCAGATTGGGCAGTCCTCCATCCTGCTAAAGTTCTGTATGTTCCTGCATCATATACTATCGTGGCTCCTGGGCTGTTTGTTGGGTGGTAAAAGATATTATAGTCAGAGTTGAAGTCCGAAGCTAATCCCGGTCTTCTGAAGTAGAATGCAGCAACATCCCAAATATATGTATCCAAGTCGTTCATTGAAAAAATGTTACCGGCAATATTACATGAACCGTTACACTCAGAAATACTTACGGACGATGAATTGCCAACCGAAATACTCTGTGACATATTAAAAAATGAATTATTATATATGTTAAGATTGGTTATATAGCTATTCATAACTACTGAACCAGTATTACCATAAAATGATATTCCAGAAGGATACATTCTATGCCACTTCTCGCTATCAGTATAACAGCAATCCTTCGCTATTGACCCATCATCAGATATAAAAACATTTCCATATATTTCAATGTCATTAAATGAGGTGGTTTCATCTACATGAGGTTCCCCTCCCATATATAGCGAAGTGTATTTTATATTCTCGAAAACATTGTACCTTACAATGAATCCATCAATCTGGTTAGCATATTTGTTAGAGCAATAAAACCCAAATGCTCTATCTGGATAAGGCACAGAGTTATAATAAGTAGTAGAATCAATGCCCCACGATGCTAAGGTTGGTCCAAGAGATGAATCAGCATCATGAATATAGTTATACTCAACAGTCAAATCTTTAAACGACCCTGAAGCAGGGGTATGTCCTATAGCCTCGCAATCTTCTGGGGCTGTTATATAGGGAGAATAAAACGGACTAGCAGAATAGTGCCTAAACTCGTTGTTAGAGATTATCATTCTATTCGTGCCAGCAGTATTCACTGCCCCCGAAAAGAATCTCTCGAACAAATTATTAGATACTACAAAATCATCTGTTGATGGGGTAAATGTTTGATAAGCATTTAGCCAGTATCCATAGGTTTCCCTTACGTAGTTACTGTCAAATAGCGCATTATCACCGCGAATAACCATCCCGTATGTAGTATAGGTTATTGGAGAAGTTCTATCCTTATTCGCTATCATTCCAAGAAAGTTACAATTACTAATTGTAAAATAATCTGAAGTAGCAGATACATTCATTCCATCATAATTAGCAAAAAATGTTATGCCGTCAAACGTAACATAGTCGTGTTCATCGCTAAACAAAACTATCATTTTCTGCTCGGTTCTTGTTAAAGGGTCTTCATTGGTAGCATCCCAAGCCCCATATTGAACTCCCCATATCTTATAATCTGCCATGGTCTTTCCAGAACCAGTATAAAACCAGTGTGACGTTGGGTATGCCCCACAAGAAGAACATCTAGCATCTTCTCCTTCCTCGTCTAAGTCGCTCCAATGCCAATCTCTAAAGTAGCCCATTCTTATATTGTCAATATCATCAATAGACCCTGTGTTAGGAGTCCAAAATAGCCTGTACTTGGTAAGTGCTGTACGTGTATCTCTATATAATCTAGTTGACTGCTCAACCCACGCAGATGTGTCACTGGGGTCGCTTATAAGTTCGCTGGTAGTGATATATACGCCCTCAGTGAGATAGTTTGATATAACAATCCTATCCCCACTTGTGCCACTCACGCCTGTCTGCAAATTAAGGTCACCAGTATAGTAAACTCCTTCTCTGATATCCAAATCGTCAGAAGTTCCAAGAGCAGCAAAGCCATCTTCCAAATTGTCATAGATAGTAGCACTGCCACCAGAACAACTCCCACTCCCTGTAGGTGTATAGGTAGTGGAGCCATTAGTACATCCTCCGGGCAGCGATTCATCTACATAGTACGTTGTGGCCTCCACGCTCCCCACCCACAGAAACAGAGATATCACTAATATAATATATTTACTTAAACATACCTTCAATGTATTTCCTGTTAGCCTCCTGTTGTATCGTAAGCGCATTTCTTCCCTCCAGTTGCATTCTAACCTGTCTATCCCTGCTCCATGAGTCGGAATATATTATCCCCCCATAAAACACTACTATTATAACTGCAACCGCAACCCACTCTCTCCAACTCCACGTAGTACAATCAGCAGGGTCTTTTTTACCACACGACTTCATGCCCATTTTGCCTGAATGTACTGTTCTACTTTTCTTTTTAGCCATTTATTCTCATCCGTTTCTTCTGCTTTCCGTAACAGCTCAAGAATGGAAACCGCTTCATGTCTGTCAAGCATAAGACCATGAGTGTTCTCCAACAAATGTTCAATAGTATATTCACCACTTACGATCATTGAACGTGTCATTTGGTTGTAGCCTTTACAACTGTTCGTGATCCAAGGTATCCTGCAATCACCAATGCAATGTTCATTAAAGTATCATCTGAAATGCCAAGCCCAAACAGACTATTCACTACTCCTAATACTGCGAATACAATAGTTACCCAAAATTCTGAAGTCCCAAGTCCTTTTTTCATTCTCTTTTCTCCTTTTGCTGCTTTGATTAGCTTCCTCGCTGCAAAAAACATTTTAATTTTTGAAAACATTTCTTAAATACCTTTCTTATTGTTTCCAGTTTGACCTTAATCATTATTCTTCGTTTAGGCCATTGCCATTCATCTATTCTGCTCATCTGACATCTCTTATTAGTCGTATTATTTCTTTTAAATCGCCTTTAGTTTCTCTTCTGAAATCCTTTAAGTCCTGTTTCGCTTCTTTCATATTCTCTTTTACTTCTTCCATATCTTTATCATATTGGTGTTTATCTACTTTGCATTCCATTATTTTATCGGCTCGCTTCTCTAAGTTGTCTGTGGCACTTGCAAACCACCCAAACATCCCAACCATACCGACTACCAATATCCCTGCTAACCACTTTATTATCGCCCTATAATCGCCTTTCTGCCCATTCCCGTTGGTAGTTGTCATGTCCTCTCCTATTGAACCATTATTATTCTACGGGTTGCCGCTGCTGCCGTGTAATCAACAATAACGTAATACTGGTATGCATAAACGATACTGAGCCCGCCTACCCCTTTACACACTATCCCCGCCTGTAATGCATCCACTTGAGTCCATGTCCAAGCCAAAGAAGTGTTCGGGTTTAATAGCCACGTTTCACTATAATATGATCCTGCATTTTTGTGTAAAACAGTAAACATGTCATGTTCCGCACCAATATAGGTTGTCGATTCGGTAGTCATAACAGGATATGTATAACCAAGCCCACTATTATTAAACCATTGCCCGACTGACCTCCATACAAGCGTAACACCATTAATCGTTCCCGCCCCTATTCCACTATCTGAAATAGTATATATATCCGTAGTTGGTGTACTTGATCCAAATGTATAAACATAATCAGAACTATCAGGAGTGCCTGTTTCATCAACCAATATATAGTGATCTCCGGCAGTAGATGGTGTTAAGTCAATTGTGCCTGTATCTCCATCTGGATTAAGCTCTTCCCCTGTTGGTATGGTATAATTAACTACGGCATATATTTGAGTTCCTAACGCAGCCTTTCCAGTAACAGAAGATAACAATTGTCCTATCTCCATATTATCTATGTCTGTCCATGTCCAACTTCCTCCTCCGGGTTTAGTTGTAAATGTATCGCTATATAATACATAGCTGGTTGTAAGGGCTCTAAGAGAGCCATTAGAAGTAGAAGCACCTAACTTTATTCGTGTCCCCACGTATATATCTGAGTCAGATACTGTTTCTCTTGCCATAACATATACGGTAACGTTGTCAATCGTTCCGCTATTAACCGATGGGTCTGGAACATCATAATAGTCTGTGCAACTCCCTAATCCAGTTTGGTAAACATATGTTGTATTGCTATCACTATTTAATGATTGTTCATCTACTAATGCATAGTTATCTGCTCCGGCTGAACGGGTGCAGGCTTGGGTAGTATCCCCATTAGGACGTACTAACTCAACTGCCGATGCCGCCATACTATCTCCATAAATTATTAAAGATAGACTTGTCATTAAGAGTAGAATCTTTGTCCAATGCATTTTTATCCTTATATCCAAGTAATTTTGCATTATAATTATCATTTGATTTAAAAAAGGAATTAATTCTATTGTTTGTATATCCAGCATCCGATAGCTCCCAAGTCATTATCCCTAATAACCGGATTTCTTCCTGACTGGTTCGTATGCCTTTTTCATATAAAAGAGTATGAGCAGTTCTGAATTTCTCTACTGATTCCCTGCCATCCAGAACCTTTGTCTTATAGTTCTTATCAATAATAATGGTTGGAGCAGATGTCGTAGTGGTTTTAGTGTGAGGGCGTGCCCCTGCCTGTACTAATATCATTGCAAGAAATAGGGTTAGTTTAATCATTAGTCATCCACCGTGTATGTCCAACATATGGTTGCTTGAGTAGGGCTTCCTGTTTTTGTGCCTCTGGTTACTCGAATCCAGTCACCAGCATCTATTGACGCATTGTCAATGCCGGATGATTCAGTGGTGTTAGTTGTAGCACAGGTAATAGCTGCTTCAATATCCACACATGACCCGCCATTCCCATCACATTCTTGAAGTGTCATTACTACGCTAGTCGCTGCATCCACAATACAGTCAACCCCTGTTATGGTCACAGCAACATCCACTCTCAACAATAGCCAATCTGTGGTTGTAGCATCAGGATCAATATTAGCGCATTTAGTGTCTGTTGTCGTAGTATCTGCAATTTCAGAAGCCGTCACACAATCAGTGCATCCCTCTGTCATATATGTCCCACTTATGTCATCACAATTTCCTTCTCCATCATAATAGGTCGTGTTTCCCGAACATTCCGTATTAGCATTAGTATTGACTGTTGCAACATGATGCGCACTTGCATCGTTGGAATGTACCGTAATGCTCGCATCAGTCTCCAAGCTGGTCATATAGAGGGCGGATGCTGAGGCGGAATGTGCGGCAATCATGGTATCCACTCCACTCGTAGTAACATGGGCAGCATCCCATACTGTACTGTTATCTGTAATAGCTGAAGTTACCCCACCACTTATTTTAACTAATCCATCATAGGCCGACACATCTGCTTCCAAACCACCCCTTTCATGGTCTATAATACTTCCTTGCCATGTTCCTGAAGCTACCGTTCCGGTTTCCGTAATATTTGCCTGTGTAAAGTGTTCATTCACATCAAAATTATTTAAAGTGTCATGATCCACATTTGTCTCATCAATCTCATCTGTGTCTAAACAATTATTACAAGTAACATCCTCAGCAGCATCAACCGTTGTGCTATTATCAGTATCATATACCACCTTGGTCATGTCTCCCGAACCTCCGCCCCCTGCCGCACAGTCACCACTGGCAGCGGTTAACACTCCATCAGCCCCATATCTAGCACATTTACTGGCCGTCCCCGCATACACCAACGTACTTGCCCCATCCCATGAATTGCTATGGTCAACAACATAAGATGTTACCCCGCCGCTTATTCTAACCAATCCCTCGTAACCAGAAATATCCGTTTCCAATCCGCCATCCTCATGGGAGAGAGGGTTTGACATAGATATTCCCAAAACTGTGATCGCTTGGTCAGTTGTATTCCCTACATCTGCAACCATATCCAGTGAATACGAACCGCCACCGCCGCCAGTGGCATCAGAACCATCACAGAGGTCAGCAGAGCCGGTTATAGAAACGCACAATCCAGCAGGATCAGTACTTGAGAAACTCACACCATCGGATACAAGTAAATTCCCGGCTGTTATTCCCTGGTCGCATACCATATCATCATCTACCATACATACAAATGCATCATTCTTTGGAGCAACGGGGCCAGTTAAGTCAACAGAACCGTAGATAGCAGTGGGTACTAACAAGAATAAAAGAATAAATAGTTTTTTCATGGCGCGGCAATCGTTACGGTTATAGACCCAAGGTTGGCTGCATATGAACGATACGCATAATAATTCTCTGTAAAATTATTATAATTTTGTATATTGTTTATTGTTTCTGGGTCGTTAAAATCAAAAGGGAATGCTCCATCAAGAAACTTATATTCATCTCCTCCCCCCTGCCCTTCCTCATCACCCATTCTTACAGGAATGCAGAGTAGAATGTATTCCCCAGCTCCAGGAGTTACGGCATAGTCACCGAGTAAAGTGCTAAGAGTATTGGTAACTATCCCTGATGTCATGTTCCCAGAATCCTCACAATCAGCTTCAGCAAATCCACTTGTTCCCGAAGTAATACCATAGTAAAAAAAATTATATGTGTTTACACCGCTTAATCCTGTCATTATACCTGATCCACTCCCATAGTCTGTTCCAGTAGATACATAGGTTCTATAAGAATCTGAAAATCCTGCTTCATTAACTATAGTATTTAATCCATCATAGGTCATTGCAGCTGATACACCATCAAATAGAAAACTACCATTACCGTCATCCTCATAATCATCCACTGCAGTTAGGTTCCCCCACCCATCAGGATAGGTATATACAAGATAATTACCAGTAGGAGTAAACGAAAAAGATGTCATACCTATCCTGTGCTCATCTGAGGTACTGGCATATTTATACACCAATGCAAGAAAGTCAGCATTGCTCCATCCAGTTGATAAATTATCCTCTCCTATTCTTATATAGTTAGACACTGCCCCACTTGAAAGAGTTGTGAAAGAATTAGAGTGTGAATCTAGGTTTTGTTCTTTACTGGCATATACATAGAAATCTTCTGTCTTTGGATTGCCAGCATCATTGGAATGGCTTACTGTCTCCTTTAGTGGAGTTACTGCTGTTGCATCAGTCCTATCAAATGCAGCCGTGATCTGATTCGAGCCAGTCCCACATCGTACCTGTTTTACAGTGGTATCACCGGTTCTGTGAGCAAACACCATATAGTTTGTTGCTCCAATAGACTGAGTAAAGGTTCTGGTTGTATCATTGGTTATTATAGCAGTAGCTAACGCATCTATATCTGCATCTACAAACCCATTGTTAATTGCATAGTCATCATATCTAAAATTATTAAAAAACTGTACTGTCTGTGGACTTCCTGAGTTTGGGGATAATGCATCTGCAATAGAGGTAAATGATATAGTACCATTAGTTGCATCTGGATAATGGGTAGAGGCTGTCGTTGCCTCAGATGTCTTGTCCCCCGTTGTTATCGGCAGCATATTCCATCCATTCCCTGAGCCTGCTCCTGTTACATTAATATATGCGCTGGATGGTGGGCCGTTATCATAGGTCATCGTAAAGGTAATTGCCCCTGACGCCTTCCATTCTCCACTTCCTATAAGTTGACCCGTTGTTTCTCCATCATCAAACGTAAGATAATCAAACACAAATGAATAATCATACGCTGCAGGAACCCATGCGCTGCCATTCCACTTCAATACCTCATCCTTTGTTATCTCATTTGCGGTAACATCCGTAATAGCTCCCAGAGTTGATGAATGGGCAGAAGATAGATCAAGGAGAGTATGTGCAGTAATGCTTGCGTCAGTTTCTAGGTTTGTCATATATAAACTATGGTCATCGTCTTCAAGCCCTGCTATGTTTCCATGGTCAATAGCGGCTTCGGTAAAATGCTCTGTTGCCAAGAAATCTGCAAATGAATCGTGAGACAATGCATAGATATTGCTGGGAGTGGAAATTGTAATGTCATTAACAGTAATGTCATTGTCCGTAGTATTGCCAATGTCTGTACTGTCATCTAATGAGAAAGCAGTATTTGTGTCAACTGTAGGTGTATGATGAGCATTGGCATCTGCTGTATGAGTTGTTATAGAAGCATCTGTTTCCAGAGATGTCATGTATTGAGCATGATCGTCATCGGCTAAGCCAGTTAGCGCTCCATGATCTGTGACTCCACCACCACCGCCGCCGCCGCCTAACCCTAAAATAGTTTCGTTCCCATTGCTATCTATTATTGCCAGAGATGTAGTCCCTCCATTGTCTGTTGCATATACCCGTATTTTGTCTGATTCTGGAGTTCCCACTGTTGACGGTTCATCTTCATACATTTCTAAGAAATGCTTGCCTGCATAGATATTGTCATTCTTTCTATGGTATCTGCTATCATGGTCACGGTTTGTTGCCCCTTGCTGTGGCATGTCTGCAAGGTCATTATGCCTAATATTTTGTGCATATATATTATATGGAAACATTACAATTAATACTATAAATGTCCACTTCATATCTTATCCATAGAAAAAATAAATACCATTGGTATGTAAGACCACATGAGTATTTCCAACGCTATTTTGACTTCGAAAAAACTATGTAGATACCCACAGGAATATTCCTGGCATTGCCACACAAGAGAATAGTTATTGATATAGGTGGCATTGCTTTCTGGAATTTGCACTTTATGTGTTTCGCCGACACTATATACCCTTCCATTCTCATACCCCAACTTAAATGGTAATGCACCATTCCCAAACATAGAATACTGCCAGACAGTCCCTTCGATTGTTAATAACAACAGAATTGGAATGATTGTTTTATTTACCATGTGCATGTTTCACAAGCCCTATATAGGTTCCCTGCACCAGCATTCCCTGTCCCATCATCATCTATTACGCCCTCAATACTTGTATTCCCTATAATACTATTACTAGATGATTCACTTCCAAGGTATATAACATCATCACTGCTACTTATAGCGTTTCCGCTAACTGTTATATAATCCCCTGTAATATATATCCCATAAGTATCATCATTTTTTAGTTCATTTCCTATCGCTGTTTCAAATACTCCCTCTAACATTAAGCCACCATATGAAGCAAAATCACACCCTGAAAATACATTTCTTCTCACATTAATATTTTGTGTTTTAGATGTAGCAACACAGGCTTGGGTAGTTGGTAAAAATGAATTCCCAACAATATCTATTCCATAACACGATAACATTGTAATATATCTGTTATCCACATTGTCAAATTGGCAATATAACACTTTTGTATTCGTTGCAAAATCCAAATCCAAAACCACATTATTAAATTTTATATTTCTAATTATAACATTCTCAACAGGTGTAACTACCCCAATAACAGATGTCGCTTCTATTGCATATATAGATTTAGTTTCTGTTGTTACTGTCCCAGTAGTTCCGTTTCCCGATACAACAGTAAAATACTCGTTTTCGTATGAATTATGTGTTGCTTGAATTAAATCTCCTACACTAAAGAAACTTGCTTCTGTTGCTGTATCCATAGTTAATGTTGTTGTCCCTCTTGATGCTGCCTGTAATCCATATGTTGTTCCAAGACTGCCTGTCAAATCTATTTCTACTTCATCGCTTGAACTTGATGCAACTACAGTTGACCATCCTTCTCCCTCAACTATAATATTGGAATACATTATAATGGTTTCATCTATAGTGTGGTTACCAGACGGAAGAAATACTGTACCTCCACCATTAGCATTTGCCGCATCTATTGCTTCTTGAATGCCATCTGTTGTTGATCCACTTTCATAATCTGCTGCAGGGAATATCCCCCCCGTTCTCCGATCAATCGTCTGTAATGATGTGGCGTGGTCTGATGTCATTACTCCGTTTCTGGATGTAGTTGCTGTTTGTATATTGTCTGCACCATTGGTATGAGTTGCTGCATGTGTCCCTCCTGCTCCAGCCACACTATCAACATAGTTTTTGTTTGCTCCATCTGTGCCTGATGTTGGGTTATCTGGAAGATTCATAATCCGATAGCCACCCATGTTTATATTGCTTGTAGGAACCGCCCCAACACTTTTTACTCCCGTATATGTTCCAGATGAATCAGCAATATATAAAACATCTGTGTCGGAATCTACCCACCCCCTCCCCTCTTCATTCGAGCTAGGTGTAGAGGACTGATAATACACCCTTGCAGACCCTTCGGCATGATGACCATATGTCCCTGGCAATGAATAGTCAGTCGGTGAACTATAGCTAGAACTTTTAACTTCATGCTCTACATCCAGCATATCCCTTAATCCCATAAAATTTGACCGTATTATCTGGTCGCTATCTTTTATTGCTCTTGTGCCTGCTGGCTCATAGTCATAGAACGTAGCATATGCTGATTTATCCCCTATTGTAAATTTCTCATATAACACAGAAGAATTATCTCTCTGCGTCATAAGCCCTATGAGTAAAGGGAATGCTATAACCATTAATACTACACCACAATACGCTAATATCTTTTTCATGGGTTTCTCAATATAAAAGGGGTTCTCCAGTGTTCAACGCTATTGACGGCATTTCCATACGATCCTCTCCGCCTGAATCCACGATGGATTAGGTTGGCATCTGGGTTATCATTGTCTCTAAGAATTGCCTGATCCAAGTCAGTATTAAATTTCTTCCACCATGTCTCTGCATCAGAATCCAATCCGTACTGATGATATAGCTCTCCTACCATTCCTGCATGGACAATATCGTCTATATGCTCGAACTCCATGTTAGATGTACCATCTGACGTAGGCCATAAACTTCTATACAATCTCAAGGTCTTTGCTTCAGACGGAGGTGGGGCTATATCTATAGTCGTTTCATTCCTTCTGCAATATATCCGTGGTTGAGAGTTCCCCATGCTGGTTGGATAGGGGAAATCCTGATCGAACTCCAGCGGTGTTATTCCGTGAATGTCATAACTGCTGTTATCCCACTCATAGACAAGTCGGTAGATTCGATGTGTTCTACTTGGAAGGGTATAGGTGTGCGTCCCTGCTACAGTAGCAAGAGAAGTATCTTCATCATACAATACAGCAAAATCATATTTTCGGGCAATCCTGTTTAATGTTGTTTCATAAGCATACTCTGCCCACTTGCTTAACGAAAGGGTCTGTTGAGAAGTAGATGCTTTCTTGTCTACAGTAGATACAGCCCATGCTATGAAGTCTGCCCTGCTCTTCGAACTTGACATGACAGCCCTCCATTATGGGGTAAGGTCTATATATGCAGCCGTTCCTGTCGCTGTACTTCCTGTGTCTGCCCCTACTTTAGATAAATATACTTTGTCTACTACTCCTGCACCATCACTTTTAACATACAGCCTTCCTTTTCTTTCTGGTGTTGCTGTTAATGCAGTTACAGCTGTACCAGTTGTGAGCTCTATGTCTGTAAACATTGCGTTAGTTGTTACTACTTGAAATACTTTATTCAATACGGCCCGTCTTAATCCCATTTTGTCTCTCCTTATAAGAGCGTTTAGGGTTCTACCAATAGCCTAAGTCTTTTAATTGTTTCTTTATTACAGGATCGCCCCACCATTCTTCTATAGGAACAAACGTAGCATTCCCATTCCTTTCCTCCAACTTAACCCTCATCGCATCTTCTTTTTTCATTGGGACACCAAACACTGTCCAGAAAGAACATTTAGGGCATTTATATGCCATATCCTCTACCCATGACGGCATTTCAACTTCATCAAAGATAGACAATAAATATTTTGACCGTTCATTGTCTGGCCTTCGGAAAAACAATTCCATTGCAATGTCTTCATGTGCCTGAATCTTTGACCAACGCAACCTTAGCTTTGTCTGACATATCGGGCATAGTATCGGTTGTTTTGGTTTGTGTCCGTTTTCTCTTAGTTCCCACATGCTTCGCTCCTTTCTTTTTTAATCGCCAACTATCTTTGGTAATCCTAAATTTTTCCATTTCTTTTTCGCCAAATAACTCTACCGTTTCTTTATTAAATAATCCCAACAAAAAGCATGAAACTGTACAATATCCTTTTATTTTTGTTTTGTTATTCTTAGTAATTACTTTCTCGCACACAGGACATTTAACTATACTCATTCTTCTATTTTGGGGTAGTTAGATTCGATAATACTATCTGTAGACATTCCTAACAGCTTAAACCATGGGAGAGAATTTGATACCCTCCAATTATCCTGTACATGGCTCGTCATTTGGTTTTTCCATATTTCAAACCCTGCTGTTTGTCCATCTATGCCTGCATGTTGAACAATTAAATCAGTATCACACCAAATATCTACTCCCCCCTCCATACACTGATCAGAAAACCATGAGTCTGTTCCGCCCCTGTCTGCATGATAAAAAAACCAAGGCTTTTTTATTTTTTTAAATACATCCATTTTAATAAGGGTGCATTGGAAGGAAACCAAGTCTGCCCTAACCAATCCTTGATCAGGCTCTATATAATCTGGCCGTGGTGGCGTTTGGCTTGTCCATCTCTCTTGTTCTCTTCCTTTTCCCTTTCTATATGCCATTGGTTGATATGGAAAATGCCTGGAATATGCATATGCACCCACCACTTCTTTATCATGCAAAAGCAATCTTTCTATTGCATCTCCTGGTATTTTTGTAGCATCGTCTTCAATAAACATAATATGTGAACAATGCCTGTCTTTTGCTTCTTGCACACCTTTTGTTTGTGCTAAATGAAGAAGTTTTCTCCACATTGGATAAAACACCAATTCACCATTACCATGTTTGTCCCACTCCCGTATAAGTTCTACAAGAGTGGGTACAAACAGGTAATTGTAATCTATGACACAACACACAAGAAATATCTTGGCCTTGTTGGCATCATAAATGTTTACGGAGAAATCATTAACCATGCGTCTGTATATTCTCCACTTACTCCAAGTACTGTAGCCATTGCTATTTGTGCTTTTTGTCCATTCGTTGCTACAATATCTACCGATCCTGCAGTAGATGCCCCATGTGTCAATGCCGCCCCAATGGCAGGAGTACCATTTATAAGAACAGCAGCAACGCCCCATGTCTGAATCCAACAATAGTAACTAGCCGTAACCACACACCTTGAAATTCCCACAATTGGCCCTGTCTGAGTGGTGGGAGAAACTATTACTCCACTATATGGGTTGTGAAGCAACGTCCACTGCCCCGCAGTCGTCAGGGCGATTTGAAGAGGATCATACAGGGTAATGTTAAAAGCTGTGCTTGCAGTAATTGCAGGATGTGATTTTACTCTATAAGCATATCCATCCTGTGTTGTCGCAGCACCAGCATCATTAAACTGTAAAAACCCATCTGCATAAAGGTCTTTTGCCCCGCCAGTTCCTCCTGGAGTAATGGGGAAAGTCTTTGTCCCCGCAGCGGCAGCGGTTACAATAGTCTGGTTATAATGGTTGGCTATCCTTGCCGGTGATTGTAAAAGCTGGTTATTATCAAGCGCTGTCCCACCATTCTTTGCATATCGGTAAACACATCCTTGTGAATCGATAATCCGTTGCCCAAGCTCATACTGTTTATCAGCACTGGTCTTAAAGATTACATCTCTAACATCAGCCTGTTGTCCATCTAATCCAGCAACTAAACTCATATCTCTTCACCTCCTTTAAGATGCTTCGCCGATGTCAAACAGCACACCATGCATTCTACGGTTAGACGTATAGAAATTACCACCCCATACACACTGAGCAACTTTATCCAAGTTGTTGGTAGCCCATTTCCAATCAGTCATTTCAAATTCGCTGTCCATATTACTCATCATCTTCAGGTAGTCGGTGTTTAAGAAGTACATGGAATTAGTTTTACACTTTCTGCTCCATGTCATCGGTACACCTTTCCATGAAATATGCTGAAACCCTGCGTCACCCAGAGTCTTATTCACGATGTATTTCTGCTCCATCGTTTCATCTTCGTACTTCTCCATAGAAGCTAAATCAGAAGTAATGTAGTCAGGATATTCATCGTTATAGCAACATGCATTGTTTGTATCTCTCATATCCTTCAAAAGATATAGTTCTACTGCCCTTGCACTACCATCGGTATACTGATTCCTCCACCACGTATAGGTTGACTGTTGAATCCCACCAACCGTAGTGGACGATGCAGTTGGGTCTTCCGCACAGATAACATCTAACCCTAACGGGTCTAATCCGCCATTTCCAGTCCCATCACCAAAAAGAGAAGTTTCAAGATAGTTTTCCATTGAGCGTTTCAAATTACCTAACTTTGAAGATACAATGTTAACCATTCTTGGCTTTCCAGCATTCTCTTTTTCCTCAGTGAAGTACCTTGTTACATTTCCTACCACATACTTCCAATTATAAATTGCAGTAGTAAGATGGTCGGTATCGGTTAAAGATATTGTTCCACCTTTTCCGATTGATGTTACCGTATCATTCTCCCCGTATTCCAGGGCACATTTCCCGTCAAATCCGCCGTCATACCTTTCGATATTTCCTTTGGATGACATAATTGCCAATAATGGATTTTTATCAAACACATTATCAACAGGCTCATCACCTAGCATCTTCGCCCATGTGGACGTGTAATAGGTGTCATAATTTATGGTCTGGCTATTTGGTGTTTCCATTCAAATCACCTTCCTTTAATCAACTCTTCGTATGCACTCGCAGCAGCTTCTTTAGCGGACATCTTTGGCATTTTCTTTTTCGTTGCATTGATAGAAGAACCCGGCTTTTCTGAAATCCCTGCTTTTGAATCACCAACAATCTTCTTCTTCACTTTCTTTTCGATTGCTTTTTCATCCACAGCACTTAACTTTCCTGCTCTCGACTTTGCCAGCCAGTATACATCATCTGCTGGAAGAGATTTATGCACTCGTGATATTTCAACCATCTCTGTTTGATAATCCCAGAAGTCAGGATATTTTGCGACTGCTTCTTTTATTTGCTGATTTACCGCATCCCGTTCCTGCTCTTTTTTAAGAGGAAGAACTTTGTTGTCAGTAATATCGGCATACATAGTCTGCAACCGCTTTTTCATCAAGGCATCATATTGTGATAATGACAGCCCGTCCATATCCACCCCATCCAAATCATCTAACCTAAGATTCTTATTATGGAGTTTTGCTTCTGTTTGTGCTCTTTCCCTTTCCTGTAGCTGGCTAAGGTTTGTAGGATTCGTTAAGTTATCCAGTTTTTGTTGCTTGATTCTTTCATTCTCTGCTCGCAGCTTCTCCGCTTCTGCTTTGTAATCAGGTTCTTTTTCGGTACTATCTTCGGAATTCGCTTCCTCTTCATTTTGATTTTCCACTTCCTGTGGACTTTCTTGTTCGTCTGACTGTTCCAGATTCGACTGGTCTGCTTGTTGTTCGTTCATCGCTGTTCTCCTTATTCTGTTTTAATTTACTTACTATATATTTTTTGTATTCTCTGAACATAAGTTTCGTTACCGTCTTTATGTTCGGGCCAATCCACTGTCCTATAAATTCAAATTCCGGCCGCAAAGTATCATCATTAAATGTTACAACAAGTTTTTTATCGCTCATAAAGGCTCCCTCGCATTATTTCTTTTTTCTTTTTTTTATCTAACACAAACTTCTCATTCTTGCTTTTTATTTTGCTGCTGTTTTTGGTAAATGCAAAATCAGAATAATTCCCCTGCTTATTACAAATCTCTGCAAGGTGTTTTCTTGATTCTACAAATATCGGGTATGGTGCAATTTCTGTCATAACTCTTGGTTGCCATATAGCATTTCCCGTAGAGATAGACATCAGCTTGGGGCATATACGTTCACACTTTGAACACTTACAAGTATGCCTGTCTTCTATCTCCCGCGCTTCTTCAAACACACCATGCTCAATACATCGGTACTGATAGAGTATCATTTGCTTTTCTTCTTTGGCCAGATAGTTGTTTTTGTCTTTGGCGTTGGCTTGCTTTTCTTTTCTTCTACTACTGGTTCCTCTTTTTTATCTACCCACTTGAACTGATCTGGTCTACTTCCATAGAATTGTTTTACTTTCGGCATTTTCCCTCCTTAATATATAGTCGTTCTCTTGCTGCTTCCACCTCTGGGTTTTCTTTTCCCTCCCTGCCTTGATACTTTTTGTGCTTTTTTTATTGCCGGACTTTTAGTGGTTACTCTGTTCTGAAGCCCTGCGATTTGCGTTGATTTTCCTGATCCTGATCCTACTTTCATTTTGTTTCCTCCTATAATTAAGGTTGTTTACCACCGGCCTTTGCCAGTTGCAGTGCGTTTTGTCCTTTTCCTTTTTCCATACCTTGCGCCCACTGCTGCATTGGAATAGGTTGTTCTGGGTTCCTCCCCATCCCCTCAGAAGGCGCAAGGGCTTTTTCTAAATCAAACCCAAGATGATTAAACTGTCCCGCAAGAGTTCTCTTAATATTCTTTCTTTCTTCTGGAGAAAAATCCTGATCCTGCCCGAATTGCTGTAATAATGCAATGGCATCCTGAGTTATCTTATCGGTATCAATTACCTGTGCTTCTTCTGCGTTAATCTGTATATCATATTCCCCAACAATGTCTTCTGCCGAATACTGCACCCAATATTTAATTCCATCCTCTCCGACAATATCAATTACCCTGTCAGAATCCCATCTCTCAAATATGATTTGGTTTATTTTGCTGATTGCTTTTTCTACAACATCTGCAACTATATCTCTTCTCTCGGATGACCGGGTTTCGCTCCCCTGTTTAACAAGCGTTGCTTCCGTTGCAGTTCTTCTCGTTGACTGGTCAAATTCCCCCGCTTCGTTTCTGCTATACCCGACAAGCTCCCTTAAATCTTTACGGTATTCATTTTTAATAGTGAATAAATCCTGTGGGATTGTTAAGTTCAACTCTTTTATTGCTTCCTGTAAAGACGCCCCTTTCACCTTTACATACGATCCCGACTGCTCATCGAGTAATTTCTTCAATTCAGCATCGCTAATTGACCCTTCCATCCCGATAAACTTTTTTAAACTTACCCTTGCATGATGAAGTAGAATTGTGTTAATATTGTTGATTGCCAACTGTGCCGGTTCCAGATTCTTTATATCCGATATTCCCCAAAAATATCTTGGATGGGTATTGAATATCAACCGGACATAAGGGAACCCTTCAATTTGCAACAAATCCTCTTCATCAACAAGATATTTATCGTAATTGTCTGCAATAACATAAATTCTCTTTCTCTTTAAGTCCCGTATTTCCCACAACTCCACATACTCTTCGTCCATCTCTGAGGGGATTTCACGGCTCAATCTTGTATCTGATCTTAGCCCCGCCTGTAAATCATCGGTGTTTTTATATTTAGGATCATCTTTTACATCTTCTAACCTTCTGATTACTCTTTGTGCAATCCAGGGGATGTCTGTTATTTCCGGTGCTCCTGATTTAAGAGTACCATAAGGAACAACAATATCCTCTGCCGGCGTCCATAAGAACCACGGATTCCCCGGTTTTACGTTCACATTATATTCAGTTCTCTCAATTCTTGATTTACTGCCTGACCCCTTTACCGTTTCCTGCGTGTTATCTTCACCAATCAACTCATCCATATCAGGAAAATATCCATACTGAGAATCATATCCTACTTTCCCAAATGTTGTTCCTGCCGTATAGACATCTTCAATCATTGCTTTTATCTGATACTTAAACCCCATCTCCCGAATAAGGTGGTTATCAACTGCCTCAACTACCCGTGACGAATACCATGCAGTATGTTTTTTAGGGATAACCTTCACCCTTGGATTCCTGAAATACGTTTTGGGGATCATAATCTTGCCATTAGAAAACACAAGATTAACAGGAACTAACCCATCTCCATAATCTCCCTGATAGTATTCTCTCCACTCAGGCCACCTCTTATCTTCCCCATACTTCTCCCGAAATGTTTTCCCAAGCGTTATTGCATCCTGCCAATCATTCGGTGCTGGAATCTTCTTGTCTGCCATCAATGCCTCGCCAACTGGTTCGATAGTTCTGACCCATGATCTTTCCCATAGTTCGCATACAACCACCTTTTCTTTTTCATACAGTCACCATGGGACTTAGTATTTTCTTTCTTTACCCATTTCCCACCTTTTTTGTGTTTTAATACTCCACCCTTACAATCCCAAGGCATTTGTCATCTCCCTGCTAATTGAAATTCAAACGGATACTTCTTGTTTTTTCTATTACGCATCTCTTCCAAGATACATCTCATGGAGAGAGGATTATACTCTGACGTAAGCGGTTCAGACGGTGGAACTTCGTACTGCATCAGATAAGACAGGGCATCGATTAAGTCCCTATAGCGGCCAGCAGGGAATCCAAGTAGCTCTGATTTCAATTCTTTCATGTTCTCCTTTAGGTACACCCTGCCGGCCGCAAAGGGAGCTGCCAATGTCTCAATTCTCATTATCTTAGTCTGCCTGTTTCTAGGGATAAGCCGAGTAATTCCAAAAAACACATTCCTTCTTCTTTTCTCCCCTTCAATATGGTAGGTCAGTGCTTTTTGAAAGCCCGATTCTTCAATCCCCACAAATTCTGGTTTCCACACCGCATACAATCTAAAGATTTCCTGTGTTAGATTCCGTTTTCCGCTTAAATCGTCATCAACCATCGGGAAAATGCCACGAACGTAGTCTAAAATGTACCAATCCATGTTTTCCATAACCCCAACCACGATAATAGCCCTATTATCCGCAGTTTTCGCTTCAGAAATGGCGGGATCGACCATCATGTACTTCCTCATCGGCTCACCTTCAGGAACGTTGTCATAATACTTCAACCACTCCTCTTTAAACACCGCCAATTCCCCCGGAAGCGGGTTATTAAGGTACTGCGCACCAAAAACCTTCGGCCCTTGCGCTATTTTTATACGATCCAACTCTTTTTCAGGGAACTTTTCCGGGAAAGTAGACTTCCCCTCCTCATCATAGCAAGATAAAACAAACTGCTGCTCTTTTGGCGTGTTCTCTAACCTGTCGGCCATATAATCAAAGTACGACCACCGTGTTCCCGTGCTCCAATCCAGCTTCTTCCCCGGATCAGTTTCAGGAACATAAAGAGAATGGCTCATTTTCTCCCATTCAATCGGCTTTGACATCATCTCCGGGCTAGTCAAGTGGTCTTCATTCACTAAATCGTCTTTAATGATGACATTGAAATGCCCGGATGTTACATTTGTCTCCGTCCCAACCGCATATATAGTAGGTTCAGACCATGTTTCCGACCGCACCACCTGCATTTTATTGTTTGACCACGGGATTTCCTTCCAATTTGACGGAATTAACTCACTAAAAAGCCCACGAAACAAGTCATTTGACTCAAAGTGGGCTTTAATCTCCTTTAAAAACAACTCAGCATTAGTCGCTGTTGCGTTACATATCAGTATCCTAATATTAGGATTGTTTATAATAAGAAAAATACTACCTGACTTCGTAGATGTCGTTGTCTTGAAATAACCACGGGGCAATACATTAGTGTTTTGACTGATATTCTGTTGAAGGTGCTCGGTAAATGCCCCGTGGGGATACGGTTCTAAATCCTTATACCCCAACACACACTTCGTCAGGAAATAAAGATTCAGCTTCGCCATTAACTTTACAGCTAGATTAATCTTAAACCTGCTATAAATCGCTTCCGCTAATGCCCACTCATACCATCTCCTGCTATATAAATCCATGAACGTGAAATCACCAACAGCAAGTAATTCCCTATATACGTTCATATATATGTCATATGCACTAAAGGGCTGACTACCAATCAACCCCATATCATGCCTCAACACCAACACCATCTCATGGTGCCGTGCCGCACTTATCAAATTTCCGGATAACGGACTCTTCGCCGTCTTCCCCGCCTTCTCAGCCGCTTTCAGTATCTTCGATATACTTGGCATCAGAATTCATCATATGTCCTCCCTTCTCCTCGCTTCATCTGCTCTACACTATCGCGCATAGAATCCCAGTCCATTACCGTACTTGTCGTTGTACTGCATGGCTGGATCACTACTACCCAATTATCGCAAACGGGCTTTGTGCACCCTACCATTAAAAGAACTAAACTTAAAAATAAATACTTCATATCTTTTTAAATAACCATACAGAAGAATGACCAAATACTGTTACCAGTTCATACCCTTCTCGATATTTGTTCTCTAACCATATGCTTATTGCTTGTCTTTCCTCCGGTGTTCTCGGTGGGTATCTGTGGTTAGTAAAAGGAAACTTTATCCACTTATAACGAGTTTCTACAGACATACCCCCCAAAGAATCTAAGGTGTTTTTAGCAGAGTTCGTAAGCTTCTGCTGTTCTTTCAAAGAATCATGGGTTGCTTCCTTCCTATAATGGTTGTCAATAATATCGAAAACCTCAAAAATCCCAGCACAAAATAGCATAAGCCCGAATACAATCCCTAACGTAGTAAAAATTTCAGTCTTTAATGAAAACATAAAAACTTCTCTGTGTGTCAATTTTTTGACGCTCTCTCCATACAGCTGGGTTAAACTCTCTTTCCTGTGATCACTACTAATTGGATTTCACTAAGAAAGAAAGTAACTTTGCTCTTAAATAACTATCAGCTATATATGAAGAGAACTTTAACTAAAATCTATCCAACTGCTCGCTAATTGTTATCACAGTCGGGGCGGTCAGGTTGTACCCAGCTTTATCACGACCGTCAGTCCCCTCTTCTTTTAGTAGCCCTAGCTACTTCAGTTTACTGGTTATAGTGTAGAAACTGTGCCGCAAAGACCACTTAATTCCCTATTTTATCCCCATACCTTCAATGTTACCATAAATACTACCCACAACATTAAATAAAATAAAAATATTTCCCCTAATACTAAATAAAATAACAAAAACCACCATGCTCGCTCTCGCTTCACCAATTAACTCTTCCTTTTTCGTTCATGGAATTTTTATCGTGAATTTGGATTGGGGATACATTACAACACCCGCACCCATGGGGGGATTGCACCCCCACCTGGTTACTCTATTCCACCATATCAATAATGTCGTCATTGCTCTCACCGGCAATTGCTTTGCTCTTATTAACCTTTTCCATTAACTGCTTGAATAAAGCGTCTTCACGTTCAATATTGTTAATCTCAATGAGTTTTTGACACCCGTTGAAGATAGCATTTGCGTCGTTAGGTTTGATCTTACCTTGTTTTATCTGCCTGATCACATGGGCTATAAATACTTTTATATATGAGTTGCCTCTATCAATACCACTAGCAGGTCTATTCTTAACAGAGAGATTACCATTAGTACGGGTATGAGTAACGCATTTACCAGTGTTTTTAATAGCAATGCCGTTGCATTTGGTTCCGTTAACCTTTAAACAAGTACAACGTTTTATTATATTGCTTGAATTATGCTCATTACTCACAGTGTTATTATCAATGTTATAATCTATCGCAGTATACATTCTACTACTAATCAAGTTTTAGGGGTCAAAAGTATCATTTATTTTGCATTTTAGTGAATATTTTTTTAAACTGTGTCAGATTGACACATGTGACATTATGACAAACGTGCAAAAAATTGTCACTATTACCACAAATTGCGTCACTTTGGAGTCTTGTTTTACAAGAAAAGGGTGTTTTTGAGGTTTAAATGAGGTTTCCCGGGTTGGCACGAATTATGCTGTAGTAAAAGGGTAACTACTAATTATAAAGGGAGAAAAGAACATGAATAAAAAAGCATCAATAGGAAACTCAGAAGGATTTAACTATGTTGTTAAGATAAACTTTTTAGAGGATAATTCATTTTACAAGTTAGCATTTGGTAGGCAACTCAGTGATTTAAGAAGAATAACCTACTTTAAAGAAGATAAAGAAACAAAAACCACTCATATTTTAGCAAAAGGAGTTTCTACTTTAAAATCGGTTAAATCTTGGATAAAAGCAGAAAAACCTTCTGAGTTCTATGCAAGGTGGAGAAAAGATAGTTCCAGCTATAAAGACGATAGTGTAGAGATATTTTACAGAAACTAAGGTAACTACTAATTATAAATGGAGGGAAAGACTATGAGAGAAAAGATTAAACCAACAGCAAAACTAAAAAGCATTATTAAACAATGTTATCCTGAATACAATGGTCGTAAATTCTATATGGATAACAAAATTCCTTCCAAGCTTGATTCTTACTGGGATGGTGGGAGCAGAGATTATTTTTGTTTCTACAGTCTTACCACTAATGAAGTAAGACAAGTACATTCTAACCATCCATTTTATGAAAGCGGGCGCCCCTCAGATGTTGATATAGATACTTTCCCTTCAGATGTTATTATTGTTGAGATGTCTATCTTTTGTGGTAAAAACGTAGGAATAACCGTATATTTTAAAGATATATCAGCACTACCCACACCTAATGTATTATCGGCTTAAACACTCCTGAACCAGGTTAAGAAAAGCCCGGATGAAGTTCCTACATACAAAATCACATTTACCCAGGAAGTGCTGCTTAATCTTCTAAAATGTTTTAATAAAGGGCCAATAACATTTCACTTTTATGAAGGGAACGGGCCGGCAAAGGTAACGCAGAATGGGAACACTGAGGGGCTTATAATGCCGTGTTTTGATTGACTTCTGATTTATAGCCCTGCCTGGCGCGGGGCTATATGTGAGTAGTTAACTATTAATCTATAATGCAAGGGAGGATATTATGTTACAACACAACACAGCCATGAAAGAGTATTTACACAAGCACGGAATAGAGTGCACACCAAAGAGAATAGATAAAGGGAGTCTAGGAGGAACTTGGAGGCTTTACAATAGTAAACAAAAGTGGTCTCCAGCTCTTGCTGAGAAACTAACTGAGCTTGGATTTATAGACTTTGATGGTCGACCCTTAAATCAATTTTCAGGGAACGGTGGGTATTTTAGTGTATATGTTTGTGGTAATCCACACTTGAACAATTAACCTTACAAACAAGGGGTATTAAATGTACGACACACTATGAATCATATCAGTTATAATATGGGCTATAGGTATCATGCATATACTTATAGCCCCAACAAGGGAGGATTAAACCATGTTATATTTTGAATGTAGAGGAGAGTGGTATCAAGTAAATAAAAAAGGATTCATAAAAAGCAATCAATTAAGTAGTTTCAGTAGTTCTTGGAAGTTTAGCGGAGTTTCATTTCACCACTGGAGAAATAGCCTTGATATTAAATACGGACCAGAAATAAACCCACAAAGCATAGTAGGCGGGATAGTATGGGACATAGATCACGGGACAACCAGACAGTGGGGAGGTTGTTATAATGGTAAAGTCCCTCGCATTACAGCGGCCTACACAGACAAGAGGAAGGGAGGATTGAATGAATAACTTCTACTTTAGCATTATAATGTGGTATCTGTGGTGCTTATTTGCCACACTGGCAGTCTGTATCGTTTCAGACTGGGTCACCAGCTGGTATAAAGAATGGAAAAACAACAGAAGGAGGATTATAAAATGACCTGCCCGATATGTGGTCACTACTTCACCGGCAGTCGGTGTGATCGGTGTGGTTATAAACCATAACAAAAGAACGCCCTCTTAACCGGGGGCGTTTTCTTTTATGTCTGCAATCATTCTCTTTACGGTTACTACTGCTATATCATACAGTTCTGCTATTTTATCCTGTTCTATTCCTTCTGCTTTCCATGCATACCAGCACATATAATGAAGTGCGCTTTTACCTTTAAAGGCCTGTCTAACCCGCTGTGCCTGCCTTTTTTTATGCTCCCAAGCATTTTCTCGCTGTTCTGTGTCAGTTAACATAGTTTCGTCCGGGAACACTCTGTCGATATAATCAGTTGACAAGTAGGATTCTCTTACAGGTTCGTGTATTCTTGACGACTCTATCCAGTACCACCAACGTATACTAATCAAGGGCATATCCACATTTCGGGCATAACTTAGGTTCTTTGTCCTTCTTAGGTTTACTGTTTGCTATCTCCATAATCAGGTTCTCCACAGACCAGTTAAAATCATGGGCTTTTAGTAACCACAGTTCCGGGTCATCCTGGTGTGAGCATACCCTGAAATGAGAGAATGACATTCGTTTATAGTCATCACGAAATGACTTTGTGAACGTCTCACATACTTTGATATACTCATAGAGTGCTTTTTTCTTGATATAACATTCACTTGCAAGTTTCGGTATTGCCTCTTTCCCGTAATATTCCATTGCCCTTATTGCCAGTTCTCCTAATTGTTCCTGACACTTGTCGGTGGTTGACCTTAAAGACATCATATCAGATACAATCTGTTCCCAGGGGGTCCTTGCCTGCTCCCTGATCTCGGTTGGGTTCTTTTTGTAAATTAATGTCATAACTCCCCCCTATTGCAAGGTTATTATCTTGTTTTCTCCCTTTTTTATATTATTCTTTATCTGTTCTAGTATTTCAGGTGGATAGAAATCAACTCCACATTGCAGACAGGTTACTTTTGGCATAGTAGGAGCTGGATTCCCCTTTCTTGTAATTATTACAGAGTTGTTGCTGATTATTTTGTCTCCTTTCCTGAACTTGTGCTTGCATACAGGGCAGGTACAAAACACTTTCCCCGGCTTTTCTTTCTTAACCTGCATCTGGTCTATAAGTAAGTCAAGATCGGTCATTTTTCCTCCTTTTGGGTACTTTTAACCCATCGTTATCATGTTCGAACTGTATTTTTGCCATCATTTTGATTACCTCGGCATTAATGGCAATCGACATCATTATGAGTTTATTGAGGTTTTCTCCATTATTGTTCATATTCTGCTTGAATGTTATAGCCCTATGGAGGTCACCCGTTATCGGTACGGTTAAATCAGATAGTTTATAGGTGATCTTCCCGTTTTCCGCTGTTGCACAAGGGACATCTATCTCCACATCCCACGGATAAAATAGGTGGTGATCGTCTGATTTCCTCATGTTATACCTCCTTTAGATAGTCACCTGATTTAATTGTCGGGATAACCACGTTCCAGGCTCCGGTTCTCCTGTGATTACATACCTTTATAAACGATTGCTCTACCCTTGTTATGCCGGTATCTTCTACCTCTCGGTGGATAAACAGGGTACTATCAGCTAATGCAGGGATCATTCCGGAATCCCTCACGGCTCCCACGCTGTAATCGTCAGTCCCTTTAGTATCCTGCTTGCGTGTATGGCATACTAGGAATACCACGATCCTATGATCCAACGCAAACTTTTTTATATCCCTAACAAAGTCTCCGATAAAAAGTGAAGCATTAGTTTTCAACTTTCTGCTGTCCATTAAGAAGTGCAGGTGATCTATTATAACGGCTTTTACCCCGAACTTCTCTATCCCCTGCTGGATCATTGTTAGTAACCATTCAATATCATTGTATTTTATCTCATCCGGCAAGTAAAATATCAAATCCCTGCTCATATTTGGGAACGATTTTAGGAACTGTTCCACCTCTTCCTCATATTGGAAGTACAGAGGGAACTCTCCCTGGTCGTAAAACCCCCTTGTCAAAGTCTTGCAGAACAAAGACTTGCCCGCTTT
>CAZNGA010000046.1:0-26188 GCA_964572485.1 uncultured Chitinophagales bacterium | reverse complement strand
GGGGAGGGCTATGAGTAAGCAGCCCGCAAGCGAAGCGGCTCGGGCTGCGGTCCATAATAAGCAAAACAATCCTTCAACGTATGAGCCTGTATTGTTGTTCAGCTTTTGTGTGCATGAGACCACGGATATACGCATATTATTCCAATAAAATTAATGCCTAACAAAAAACCTCAACTGTCCGATTTCTAGCCAGGCATCGCGGGAAATGGACTACGGACAATAAAAAACAAACAAAAAATATTTTTTAAGTATGGGTGAAGGAGGATATAAAATACGCAACCAACAGGCGATATATTTCATAACTTTTGCAGTAGTAAATTGGGAGAATGTGTTCACCAGGCAATAATATAGAGACATAGTGGTAGAGAGTTTGAGATATTGTCAAAAAGAAAAAGGATTAGTAATACATTGTTGGATTATCATGGCCAATCATGTACATTTGATCATATCAGCGAAAGAAGGTTATATGTTAAGTTCTATTTTAAGGGATTTTAAGAAATATACTTCGGTAAAAATAACACATGCTATTGAGCGTAATTGTTCGGGAAATAGGTGGAAGCGTATGCTGTCAACCTTCAAAGAAGCAGGAAGGATAAATGTCAAAAATAAGAACTATCAATTCTGGCAACAAGACAATCACCCCAAAGAGCTAACCGAAAATGAAATGATGGATCAGAAGTTGGAATATATACACATTAACCCTGTCGTTAAATCTATTGTAGAAAATCCGGAAGACTACTTGTATAGTAGCGCCAAAGATTATGCCGGAAAGAAGGGATTGTTAGAGATTGAATTCCTGGAATAGGGTACGGATGTCCGTAGTCCCTTACGCTTATGGCTCCACTACAGACTTCGGACAGCGCTGATATTGAGGATTGGCACGCTCCCGGGTGGAAATATACGTAATATAACATGTCGGGGTGACCGGGTTCGAACCAGCGACCTCTTCGCCCCAAACGAAGCGCGCTACCTAGTTACATTACACCCAAATTATAGATTACAGATTTACTATTAAAAATAGTTGAATACTATGTGAGTCTCTTCTTCGTTCTATTCTAAAAACAAACTGCCCTGGTCAATATAGTTACCGACATTACTATAAATTTGAAAATTGGGTACAATTTTTGCTTATTTTATATACATATTTAAAAAACAAAACTATTTTTGTGGAAATTTGGTTTACAAAGAAATGAACAACCTACTTACCGCATTCTTATTCATAGTAGTATCAATCACCTTACCTACTGATCTTTTTGGTGCAAAGGACCGGAATGATGAATTTACCATCACCATTAAGGTCGAAGGGTTAAAAGATACCTCCTGTCAACTTGCTTATTACTTTGGCAAGAAGCAATATATAAGAGATAGCTTAGAGATTGACCACAAAGGAACCTGCGTGATCAAGTCAGAAAATCTGCCGGGAGGCATCTACCTCCTTGTACTGCCTGGGAACAAGTTCTTTGAGTTTATTGTAAGCGGTACAGAAAAGGAATTCTCTTTGAAAACGAGCTATGATGACCTGAATGCTAAAATGGAGATCTCCGGATCACTGGAAAATGAAGTATTCTTTAAGAACTTGAATTACGTTACCAGCGTGCAAAAGAAACTCAACGCACTCAACAAACGGTTAAAACTTAATGAAGGCAATAAAGATTCAATAAGAAGTATCTCTAAAGTGCTGAATAAGGTAGAAAAGGAGGTAAAAGCAAGCAGAATGAAAATTGCTGATGATCACCCTGACCTCTTCTACTCTAAAGTGATCAGGCTGATGAAAGAACCGGATATACCCAAAATTCCTCTAAAGGACGGTGTTAAAGATTCTTTATACCCATATAGGTACTATAAGTCACACTTTTTTGATGGCGCTGACTTTTCCGATGAAAGATTGCTATATACCCCTGTTTACCAGAATAAGTTATTAAAATATATAAATCAGTTGACTGTAAAGCACCCTGATTCTATTAATGTTGGCGCTGATTATATATTAGGCAAAGCAAGCGCTAATCCAGAGGTATTCAAATTCTCATTGGTAATATTGCTCAACAGGTTTGCCAACTCTAAGATCATGGGTATGGATGCCGTTTATGTGCATCTGGTGATGAATTATTATGCTAAGGGCAAAGCTTTTTGGATCGATTCTGTGCAACTGATCAGAATGATCGATCAGGCTGAAACTTTAGAAAGAGTCCTCCTGGGGAAATATGCACCAAATTTGATCTTGAGGGATACTAGCGGGAAGTATATCCCATTGTATGGGATACAATCCAAGTATATTATCCTTGGGTTTTGGGATCCCGACTGTGGCCACTGTAAAAAAGCGATGCCTAAGCTTAAGACTTTGTATGACGAATTAAAAAGCGAAGGACTGACAATATACGCCGTGAATACGGAGACGGAAGAGCGAAAATGGAAATCATTTATAAAAAAGCACTCCCTGGATTGGATCAACACAGCAGATATTGAATTACACTCGAATTTCCGCTCTTATTTTGACCTTAGAACAACACCAAAATTGTTCTTGTTGGATAAAAACAAGAAAATAATCGCAAAACGTCTTGGAGTAGAGCAATTGGGTGAATTTCTCAGAGATCTTATTAAAGAAGATGCTGCGAAGGAAAGGATAGGCAACTGATCAACTAAACCTCCTTCACCAAAACTCCCCCTTTTTTGATATTGCTATACTGAATTTATTATCTCCGGAAGAATCCTGTAAACAACTTAATTTAAGGAAACTACCACTTCCACCGGTATAGGGTCATCACACCATTTTGGTGTGAATTTTACCAGGTTAAAGCTACTCGAACTATAATATGAAGAATCAAGTGCTTTTTTATACTCTTTATACCCTAAGCCCCAGAGTAAAGAGGTCTCTTTCACCCTTTGGTGATTTGGTGTGTAACTTCCGGTAGGTTGGAAAGCATCACTCATATAAATAGTATCAATTGTACCATTAGCAAATGGCCCAATTAATGTTGATGATTTTAGACCATCACCCGTTGTAGCATAATATAAGGTATCACTGGATGAATAGGTAGAATCAGTCTCAAGATGAATTACAACAGGAACAACTTCGTCCAATATAATATCCAAATAAATGCTTTCAGAAGGAGCGATCCAAAAGGAATGTTCTTCTATTATTAGCCTGAGTTCCCCGGATCCTTTTAACTTGGCGTATGGAATAAAGAAGTGGCCATCTGATCCAGTTATATAAGTGCCTAATAAAACATAATTCCCCTGATCAAGGAGGGTTCTGTAACTATACAATAATTTCATTGTAGCACCACTGTATGGGACAGCATTACAATCCTGGTTAAAATCCTTGTATAATGATCCATGAACTGCATATCGATAAACTCCGTCATCCTCTTTTCTGCATTCAAGAAAAATAAAGAGTAATATTGGAATAATAATATAGGCAGCCTTTTTCATGTTAAAAGATCCATCTAATTGACTTGTATAATTTAAAGCTAAAATATATAATTTTTATTAAAAATACAATGACAAATGAAACATAGCGATGCTCAAAAACAGTCACCGTAACGCTCAATGGAACTTTTATTCTTTATTTAATGTAAGTAATTGAAAAATAAACATTTCACAAATATTTCAATACATTTGCACAGCAATTTATTTAATTAATTCTTATCAAGTTTTGCTTATCAAAAAAATAGTTATACTATTCTGGTGTTTGATCCTTCTGGGGGAGGTGAATGGGCAACATAGGAGGCCACAATATAAAAGCACTCAAACTAATAATACAGCTTCCATTTCGGGAACTGTAACAGATGACCGTGGAAATCCCATACCTTTTGCCTCTGTTGTCTTGTACAAACAGTCAGATTCTTCAATGGTAAATGGAACGGCATCCAATAACGATGGGGAATTTTCAATACAAGCGAATCCGGGGAGTTATTATTTACTGGCTACATTCCTTTCTTATAAGATGAAGGTGGTAGATAATATCCAGCTCAACCAAAAGGGGGTACATCTGGGTAAGTTGATCTTATTGCAGGAATCAACTACGTTAGGAGATGTTTCTATTACAGCACAGAAAAGTGAAATGGAGTTGAAGTTAGATAAGCGAATATTCCATGTTGGCAAAGACCTGGCGAATACAGGCAGTAATGGTGCTGAAATCCTGGATAATGTCCCCTCTGTTTCAGTGGATGTAGATGGGAATGTGAGTTTACGAGGGAGCGAAGGAGTGAGGATACTAATTGATGGGAAACCATCAGGGTTGATGGGGGTAAACAGTGCAGATGCACTTCGCCAGTTACAGGGGAATATGATCGATCGAGTTGAAATAATTACGAACCCATCCGCTCGCTATGACGCAGAAGGTGAAGTGGGTATCATCAATATCATATTAAAGAAGGAGAGGCGAAAAGGATTTAACGGGTCCCTTCAAATTACCGGCGGGTATCCTGATAATTACAAGGGTGGCTTTAGCTTGAATTATCGAAAAAAATCAATAAATTTCTTTACATCTTATGGTCTTAGCTACCGAAAAACACCCGGCTCCGGGTATTCTTGGCAGGAATTTTCAAAGGATAGCACATATAAAAGCGATAGAGTACGTGACCACACAAGGGGAGGGCTTTCCAACAATTTACGGATCGGAACCGATTTCTTCCTAGATAAATACAATACTCTCACAGTTTCAGGCTTATATAGGGTTTCAACTGGCACAAATGATGCGCTGATCATTTACAATGACTTTGATTCAAAGGACCAATTGACTCAAACGGTGACCAGAGATGAGGATGAGGAGGAAAGTAAACAAAATATTGAAACGACCTTTAGCTACAAGAAAACTTACTCTAAAAAGGATAAAGAGTGGACAGTGGATATCAAATGGATGCAGAGTGATGATTCCGAATCCGGTAATTTAATTGAAACCAATACAAGGAGAATATTACCTGTCAATCAACGTACCTCTAATACTGAAGATGAAAAAAACTGGTTGTTCCAAACAGATTACGTGGAACCCTTAGGAAAGAATTTCAGATTTGAAACTGGAGCAAAAAGCACGATTCGTACAATTAACAACGCATATAAAGTTGAGCTCCAGGGAAAAGATAAGAGTTGGACCTCAGTAGAAGCGTATGACAATCACTTCATATATGATGAGGAAATATATGCCGGTTATTTGATACTTAGCAAGCAGGCAAAGAAATTTTCGATCCAATTGGGGCTTCGTGCAGAATTTTCTGATATCACCACTGAGTTAAAGAATACAAATGTCCTGCACAATCGCGAGTATTTTGGTATGTTCCCGAGTCTTCATTTTAGCTTTAAGGTGGATAGCTCCAATACGCTCCAGTTAAGCTATAGCCGCAGACTAACCAGACCAAGATTTTGGCACCTGCTTCCATTTTTCGGTTTTAGTGATAACCGTAATTTCTTTTCCGGGAACCCTGACTTGAAACCTGAATATACACATTCATTGGAGATGGGATATTTGAAATATTTCGAAAATGGATCTTTATTATCCAGTGTTTATTATCGATATCGAAGCGGTGTAATAGAACGGATCACTGCTGTTGATAGCACAGGATACACCAGGAGGTTTCCTATAAATCTCTCTTTTCAAAATGCTTTTGGAATTGAGTTTGACATCAATTACCAAATTGTGAAATGGTGGCAGTTGAATGGAAGTTTCAATTTTTATCAAGCAATTACTGAGGGCAATTATAATGGAGAAGAATATGGTAGTGACACTTATAGTTGGAGGGCTCGCGGATCAACAAAAATTACTTTTTTCAAAAAAGTAAATTCACAGATATCAATTAGATACCGAGCCCCTCGGGAAACGACACAGGGGAGATCATTGGCTTCCTATTCTGTGGATGTTGGAATATCCATGGAGATCCTAAAGAAAAAAGGGACCATATCTATAAATGTGAAGGATCTGTTTAACACCCGAAAACATAGGTCTATTACCGAAAACATCCCTGATTACTATTCGGAATCTGAATTTCAGTGGCGCTCCAGGCAAATTCTCCTAAGCTTTAATTATCGTATAAATCAGAAAAAAAAGCGCAGCCGTTCCTACCAGAATGGTGGATTTGATGGCAATGATATGGAATTTTGATCTATTAGGGCGATTCCGATGTTCAGAACACTTAATAGTATAATTAACTTAGAAAAAAACATGAATGCAACTTAGCTCATTTGAGTATAATAGCGTTCACAGCTTGCTCTCCTTTAAATTATAGCAGAATTTTGTATCTTTGGTTTGATTTTTGCGTACTATTTATCATTGCATTTTTGAAATTACTAAAACCAAATCTTATGAATGGAATTAAGCACTTTCAGTTTCTTCGTTATTTTATTGCAGGATGCTTTTGCTTATCTACTATTTGCACCTTTTCACAAGATGAAGAGACGCCTGAAGCACAGGACCAGCCTAATGTTACAGCTAAGGAATTGACAGACGCAGTAAAAGTATTTGTGGATAGAGTAATTAAAGATGGTGGTGGCTTCTTATTAATGGAAGATGAAATAGAACGTAAAGAGCTTAAGTTGAAGCTTAAAAAGATCAACAAAGATGAAACACGGAGCATCAATTATGAAATGCATTTTGTCTGTGTTGAATTTAAAGATGAAGCTGGGGTTATATACGACCTGGACATTTTCATGGAGGGCAGCAGGGCTGAGGAATTGCACATCTCCAGGATCAAAATTCATAAAGTGGCAGGTAAAGCCAGGTATATTTGGAAGAAAGAGAATGGATTTTGGAGGGTAACCTATGTAGATAAAGAGTCCGAAAAATATGAAGGTGGTGGTGATAAAAATCATCAACTGCAAAATCCTGACGAACCCAAGGAATAGATCCCTAAATTATTATCCCCTCTCTGTTACTGTCAAGAACAACTGACAGCACAATCCGTATGTTTATATGATTCCTCTTGGATTCAAATATCGCTATTTATCTTCTCCTCATACCTCTTCTGCCTCCTCCTTCTGCATTCGTAGTTTCATTCCAATTCTTGATTTTTTCATCCGCTGATATCCCGGCAACTATTTCGATATCAATACCATCTGAGATCCCTACTTTCACTGGCCTTTTTTCAAAGACCTGTTCGCTGGTTTCTACTTCCACATAAGGAGAATCATCTTTAAATTGCAGCAGACTTTCATTAATTGAAAGCACACTATCCTTTCTTGCCAGTACAATGTCAGCGTTGGCACTGTAGCCTGCCCGGACAAAAGAACTATCCCTGAGCTCAAGAGAGGCCCTGATCTCAAATTGAATAGCGCCATTCTCTTCAACACCTTTAGGGGAAATAAATTCAAGTTTGGCTTTAAAGGTTTCGTCTTCAATAGCGCCAATTTTTACGATAAGGTCCATGCCGGTCTCTATTTTCCCTACTTCAGATTCATCAATATTCCCTTCAAAGATCATTTCACCCATATCTGCAACAGAAGCGATCGTAGTACCATTGTTAAAGGTATTACTCTCTATAACTGAATGCCCTTCTATTACAGGTACATCTAGTACCATCCCTGAAATGGTAGATCGAATCAAAGTATTCGACACTTGTCCTGACTGCTTAAGGATCCCTTCTTTGATCAATTGCAAATTGTTTTCAGAAGCATCTAACTCCTCTTTTGCATTATCAAAAGTTAATTTATATTCCTGAAATTGTGCCTCTGCAATAACCTTATCCTTAAATAACTTCTCTTGGCGATAGAATTCAGTTTCAGCATTCTTAAGTAATAGTTTTGCTTTATTGACCCTGCTTTCAGCGTTATTCAAACTAACCATATTAGGTATGATCCTGACTTTTGCGATCAAATCATTTTTTTTGATCAGTTGCCCGGCAACAACATAGATAGTTTCAACAATACCTGATACTTTAGGCTTTATCTCAATTTCTTTTCGCGGCACCACTGATCCCGTGGCTACCGTTTTATTAATAATATTCTTTACTTCAGGAAGAGAGGTAACATAGACGACATCCGGTTGTTTTTGTTTATTAATTAAATAAACAATGGTCCAGGCGAAAGCCCCCAAAAATATCACCAATAAAAAGATCCACAATGCTTTTTTCATAATAGTTTACTATTTAGTTTTTCTGAGTGCTTCAATAGGTTTAATGCTTATCGCTCTTTTAGCGGGAATTATACCTGACAAAGCGCCAGAAATTATCAAAATCAATAATGATAAAAGTGCAATTTTCAAACTGACCTCAGGTTCTCTAAAAACGCCTGGATCAGGGCTATCCTCCAGAAATTTGGATACAAAACTAAGCACAAGAACGCCAAATGAAAGGCCAAGAATTCCTGCAAAAGTAGTTAGAAAGACTGCTTCTGTAATCACTTGGTCAATAATGTCCCTGGGGGTTGCGCCAATCGCTCTCCTTATTCCAATCTCTACAGTTCTTTCTCTGATGATCACCAACATAATATTACTCACTCCAATAATGCCAGCGATCAAAGTACCCGTTCCCACTATCCAAATCAATATCCTAATACCACTAAAGAGGCCCATCATACTCGCAAATTTCTCCTGCAAATTAAAACTGCCGAAGGCAAGTTTGTCATCAGGAGAGACTGTATGTCTCTGTGCCAATATAGTTCTCACCCTCTCTTCAATATCAGCCACTTGGTAATTATCATAAGTTGTAATGGCATAATACCCGACGATATCGCCATAATTATACGTTTTTTGTAAAGTTGTTAAAGGGACCACGATCATCTCCTCACGGTCAGGGCCCATATTTCGGTCATTATTAGGTGTGAAAGTTCCTACAACCGTAAAATATACCCCCTGCAACATGATCACTTCCCCAATTGGGTCTTCACCGGGCTCGAATAGTACTTCGTATACTCTCGTACCAATGATCGCCACCTTTCGCTTTTGCTCTATATCAATATTATTGATAAATCTCCCTTCTGTGATAGTTACCGGATCAATTAGATTGTACTGAGGGTAATCCCCCTGAATAGTAAATGCTCCTGTTTTGATGCCTCTGATCGTATTATTGGTACCTTCACCACTCCAACCTTGGATCCTGGGTGCAATTAGCTTGATCTCAGGAATATTATCAACCAAAGCTTTAGTATCATCATTTTTGAACCAAAACCGTCTGCCTCTTGGAAATCCTTTATAGGGTAGGGTAGTCCTGGAAGTCCAAATGAACATACTATTGGTAGCAAAACCCTCCATACCTGCTGTAACTCCATTTTGTAACCCGTTCCCTGAACCCAGCATCACAATAAGCATAAATATCCCCCAAAATACGCCAAAGGCGGTAAGAATGGTCCTAAGCTTGTTCTTTCGCAAAGCACCAAATATTTCCTGCCATTTATCTCTATCAAACATTCTATTCTATATTACTTTTCCGGTTATTCCTCCTTTAAAGCATCAATGGGTTTGATCGCTGACGCCCTTAATGCGGGAAATAACCCTGCTATAACTCCTGAAACGATCAATACCAAAGTTGCAAGCACAGCTACCTTGATGTTCACTTCAGGATTCAAAATAAACTCATTCTCAGGGATATTCTTTGCAACCAATTCAAGCAGAAAAACACCTGTGATCAAGCCCAAATACCCTGCAAATGCTGTTATCATGGTCGCCTCCTGAAGTATTAAACTGGTGGTATCCCAAGGGGTTGCCCCGAGTGCTTTTCTGATGCCTATCTCTTTAGTTCGTTCCTTGACTACCACCATCATAATATTGCTAACTCCAACGATTCCTGCGATTATGGTACCCAATCCTATGATCCAAATAAATATTCTGATCCCGGTAAAAATATCGACCACTTCCTGATAATTTTCAACATTATTGTTAAGCCACATTGCCGATTGATCTTCAACATCGAACCTATGCTTTTCAGCGATCTTTTCCCTGATATTATCAGCAATTGCCTGACTCTCTTTAACATTTGCGTCTCCTGTTGTCAATGTTAATAGGCCCACACGATCCTGTCCGGTAAATATCTTCTGTATGATAGATATAGGCAGATAGACGCGCCTCATCTCAACATCCATTACATCTTCAAATGATCCCACGACTCTAAAAGAAATGGTATTGATCTTGATGTATTTTCCTATCGGATCTTCCCCTTTAAATAGTGCGTCTTTGACTAATTTGCCAATAACAGCAACTTTCCTAAAATGGGTAATATCAAGCTCATTGATAAATCTTCCTTCAATCATCTGCACCTTTTCAATGTTCCTATGAGCAGGATGAACGGCCTTAAGGTCAAACTGCCCCCATTGATCCTTGTAATTTACGGCACTTGCATTCCATACATTAAGTCTCCCGGAAACATTATCGACACCCTTTATTGATCTGATGATCATCTCGTAATCATCATTTCGAAATTGAATATACCGCCCTGGTTTTAAGCCTTTATATGGCACAGTTGTTCTGCCACCTCCAAACCAGATACTATTAATGGCATCAATTTCAAATTCCTGCTTTACACCGTTGTGTAAACCATTTCCTGACCCCAATAGCAAGATGAGCATGAAAATGCCCCATGCTACGCTAAAACCAGTCAAAAAGGTTCTCAACTTGTTCTTCTTGATGGTGTCAAATATCTCCTGCAATTTGTCAATATCGATCATGTTGACTCTATTATTCCATCTTTGAGAATGATCTTTCTTTCTGTCATATCTGCAATGTCATTTTCATGGGTTACAATTACAACAGTAATGCCGGTTTGGTTTACCTCTTTAAACAACTCAATGACCTCTCCAGATGTTTGGCTGTCCAGCGCTCCGGTGGGCTCATCAGCTAAAATGATATTGGGTTTAGAGATCAATGCCCTGGCAATAGCAACCCGCTGTTGCTCACCACCGGACAATTCAGCAGGATAGTGGTCAGTTCTGTCATGCAATCCCACTTGCCCCAGTACATCCAAAGCTATCTTATTTCTCTTCTTCCTTGACACCTTTTGATAGTAAAGTGGTAATGCTACATTTTCCATCGCATTTTTGAAGGGAAGTAAATTGAAGGATTGGAATACAAAGCCAATAAATTGATTGCGATAATTTGCAGCTTTTGTTTGGGATAAGTTTCTGATCAGTTTATTATCCAGCAGATATTCACCGGAATCGTAATCATCAAGCATGCCTAAGATGTTAAGTAAAGTAGACTTCCCGGATCCTGATGCTCCCATCACCGATACTATTTCTCCTGATCTTATTTCCAGATCAATATCCTTTAATACATGCAAAGAACTTCGTCCCATGTAATAGGATTTATTGAGCTTTTTCAAGGTAATCATGAAAAGCAAAGATACTATATATATGAGTCATTGTTCTTGATTGCAGGGCTATAGCGCCCTAATTAACAATTTTTAACATTCCACTTTGCACAACTGCGCGATCAATGATAATAGCCTTTAACAATATAGGTGCTACATCATATTACTATTTCTACTGAGAATTCATCGCGATAATGATGGAAGAGTGGTCTCCTTTAAAATGAGTATCGTGCATGAAAAAAGGAAGGGGAAGGGGAAGAAGAAGAAAAAAAGAGAATAAAGCCAGGTAGGTTTGGAAATCTGTGGTAATCTTTGTTTGGTAATGATAATTCGGCTAATTTTGCTTTGCAAAGAACTAATTACTAAAGAATTAATCAATCAATTATCATGAAACGTACATCTACAAAAATTACTAGTATTCTGAGTATGGTCCTCACAGCATTGGTCATTGTAAGTTTATCGTTGTCTTCCTGTAAGAAAGATAAAGATGATGAACCCGCACCAACTCCTACACCGAACACAAATGTTGTAAATAATGCTACAACATTAAGTTCTGCAATATCCATTCCCGGAGCAACCAGGGTAAGTGGCGACGTACCTGTACCTTCCAACCCCAGCGGGCCCAACATCATTGCTGGAACCCCCACGGTAGTGGTTACTCCGAATTCAAGTTTTGATGCATCTGCTGCTGTCAATGATTCTGCTTATTTATTTAGAATTTATTTTCAAATTGACGGAACAGATGAGCATTTTATGATCAAATTTGATTCCAGTGGAAATATTGTTGGAAAAAGACAACCCTTAAGATATTATAACTGGACAGTTAATCTCTCTTCAAATTCCTCTATTGGCTCTTCATTTGATGCCTATGGGAATGCTTGGGGCTATTCAAGTTATGATCCAGGTGGTCTTGCCAATAATCAATTGTGGACTCCGCCATGGCAAATTCACGTAAGTGTGGTAAAGACCGGTTTAGGCGACTTGACAGTAACCCTTACCTGGGATAATACCAATGATATTGACCTTTGGTTAATTGAACCCGATGGTACTAAAATATATTATTCTAACACTACTTCAAGTTCTGGAGGAGAGTTAGATTATGATAATCAAACCGGTTACGGGCCTGAAAATATTTTCTATTCAGGAACACCACCAACAGGAACATATAAAGCATACGTTCATTTTTATAGCGATAATGCTTATGCTCCTTCAAATTGGACGGTAAAGATCAAGAACGGTTCCAACAATACCACTTATAATGGTATTCTTTCCTCAGAAGGTGACAGCACTTTGGTTGCCACTTTCACAAGATAAATTTAAATCCAAAATTAAAATGCGTTTGAAATTGACATCAAGCGCATTTTTTTTGCCTAAAATATGGTATTTGTAGAGGCTATTTTTCGAAATAAGTACCTAAAACCTTCCATTATTCTCTAAAAATGCAACCCCAAAAAAAACCAAAATCATCTCTTTATTCACAATTTGGTTTTTTCTTCTTTCCACAAAATAAATTCATGTATAAAATATGTGGATAAATGGGTTGAAAAATGTGGGAAAGTTGTGGACAAAAACGGTAAAAAAAGTTTGGCAGATAATTGAATTGATACTACTTTTGATACTATCAAGCGAGGGATAAAAGGCAAGCTTGAATGTTCTTAATTTTCTAAAAAATTGTTTTCGCAAGATAATGATTTCAAGGAAATAAAAAGCTGAAAAGCATTGTTTTTTGAAGTGAGGCCGTTAAACGTTGATCTTCTTAAAGCAAGACGCCCAGGGAATTTAACTTGAAAGAGATAAATTTTTTAAGAGTCGGCCATAATAATAGTAGCTTGACTTTCTATGAAAATTTCGGTTTTTATAGATTGGAAACGGGGATTTTTTCGAAAGAAAGAATTCCCGTTTCGTTTTATATACACCCTCCCCAAGGATCTTCCAATTTATCATCAACGAAATTCTTTTCTTTCATCTGCAAAAAATGTAATTTCAACCATTGAATACATTAACAAATGAAAGAAGGAACTAAAAATATAAGAGGAGAGGGGCCGCCGAATACCGGTGAACCTTCCGACGCAACAAAATCCCTTAATTTTATTGAGCTCATCATCGAGGAGGACATCAGCAATAATAAAAATGGGGGGAAAGTTCATACAAGATTTCCACCTGAGCCCAATGGATTCTTGCATATTGGCCATGCAAAAGCCATATGCCTTGACTTTGGTCTTGCCACAAAATATAATGGCGTATGCAACCTGCGTTTTGATGATACCAACCCGGAAAAAGAGGAAAGCATCTTTGTTAATTCCATAAAAGAAGATATTAAATGGCTGGGGTTTGATTGGGAAGACCGGGAATACTATGCCTCTGATTATTTCGAGCAATTATATGAATATGCCGTACAGCTTATAAAAGTTGACAAAGCTTTTGTGGATGACCTCACCAACGAAGAGATCAGCAGGATGCGGGGTACTCCGACAGAACCGGGGCAGGAGAGTCCCTATAGGAGCCGATCCATTGAAGAAAATCTTACCCTCTTTGAGCAAATGAAAAAAGGGGAGTTTGAAGATGGCGCTAAAATACTGCGGGCTAAGATCGATATGGCATCACCGAATATGCACATGAGGGACCCTGCTATTTATCGTATCAAACGGGCTACTCATCACCGTACCGGTGACAAATGGTGTATATATCCAATGTATGATTGGGCGCATGGCTTATCTGACTCTATTGAAGGAATCACTCATTCGCTTTGCACGCTGGAATTTGAAGTGCATCGCCCTTTATACGATTGGTGCCTTGAACAGTTGAAAGTATACCAGCCACGGCAAATTGAATTTGCCAGGTTAAATCTCAGCTATACGATCATGAGCAAACGGATGCTCCAGGAGCTAGTTGAGGAGCAATTGATCGATGGATGGGACGATCCCCGGATGCCAACATTGTCAGGAATGAGAAGGAGGGGATATACTGCTGACTCAATCAGGAATTTTGCTGAGAAGGTGGGAATCGCAAAAAGGAATAATATCATAGATATTGCATTATTGGAGCATAGTGTGCGTGAAGATCTAAATAAAAAAGCAAATCGTGTCATGAGCGTTTTACACCCGGTAAAAGTGATCATTGATAATTACCCTGACGGTCAAGAGGAATCACTGGACGCTATCAATAATCCTGAAGATCCTGAAATGGGGAAGAGAAAGGTTCCTTTCTCAAAAGAATTGTTCATTGAAGCTGATGACTTCATGGAAGATCCTCCAAGGAAGTTCTTTAGGCTGGCTCCCGGTAGGGAAGTACGCCTCCGTTATGGCTATTTTATAACCTGCAATGACATTGTAAAGGATGCTAAGACCGGAGATGTTACCGAAATTCATTGTACTTATGATCCGGCAACCAAAGGGGGCTCAGCTTCAGATGGCCGTAAGGTGAAAGGAACGATACATTGGGTTTCTGCAAAACATGCACTTATTGCAGAGGTCCGGGTTTATGAACGCTTGTTTCTGGTTGATAACCCAGCGGGCCAATCTGATGGATCCAATTATAAGGACCATCTCAATACTAATTCATTGGAAATAATCAATAATGTTTATGTGGAGCCAAGCATGAAGGATACCCCCGCAGGTGCTCATTTCCAATTTGAGAGAAAAGGATATTTTTGTGTTGATCCTGATACTTCCCCGGACAAACTCGTTTTCAATCAAACGGTGACTTTACGAGATTCATGGGCTAAAGTAAAACCTCAGGGAAAATAATTGATCGAGCCAACTTCCACCGTGAGTTATCTCTTCACAAATTTTTTCAGTATATCAGCTGCCATATCCTTATGAACAGTAAAGGTCATGATCTTCAACTTCACATAATCCTCGTGGTAAAAGTAATAGCCCTTATTCCTTCCATTTCTGGAGCCGCTGCCTGAGTCCTTTACAAGGAACCAAAAAACCTTACCTTGCTCTTTATAGCCAATAATATGAATAGCATGGTCATCAGTGGTACTGCCATTACTAAACCGAAGCTGGCGCGCATTTTCATCAATATATTCAGATGGGATATCAAAAGTTGGGACCATCGCTACATCGAACTCAGAGTTATATCCTGCTTCTGATACATCACCTCCAATAGCTATTGTGTACCCATTCTTTATTGACTTCTTAAGAATTTTCATAAAATCTTCCAGGGGCACATTATAATAGGCTTCACTTTTCCACCAATTATCGGGGACCTTATACTCACACCGTTCGAAATAGGGTTTTTCCACCAATGACATCAGGTCAACATAATCAGCAGGTTTTAATTTCGTTACATTGGTCAAGTACTCCAAAGGAGTCATCTTTTTGCCATTCACTTCTATTACCGTTGGTGGCTCACCCATATAATAGTTCATAATTGACTTGATATTGGCCAAAACAGTTTCTTCTTCCCAAATATTTTTGTCCTTGATGAAATTGAGATAGGTCTTCATCTCCTTAAACATTATACTATGGTTATGATATTGCTGTTCCTCCTGCATGCCGCTATACGCACTTTGAGGGACTATTCCATACATTGCCATTATGCGGGTCACCCCATTTGTTTCAGAGCCCTGCCCGAAAAAGGAGGATCCTCTCGTTCTGACGTATTCCCTGGCTTTCTCCACATATTCATAGTATACAGTGTACAACTCAGATAGATCAATTTTCTGCTTGGTAATACGAAAAATTTCAGACTCGTAGTAAGAAGTGGTGGCAAAACACCAGCAAGTACCGGTATTGCCCTGGGAGATGGGTTCATTGCACCAAGCTGTAGTAAACTCATTGATAGAGATCGGAAGATTATCAATATTCGAATAATCCATTTTAAAGGACATCCGAACCTCTTTATCCTCCTCATCATAATCCTCTATCCCCTTAAGGATCTTTTTATAAAAGTTATTTTCGCGGGGTACGAACTTGCCCTTATCCTTTTCTGATTTCTGAGCTTGTAGTTGGGTACTTAAAAGGATTGCAAGTAAAATGATACAGCTAATTCTATATGTAAACATTGCTTTAATTTTAATAATGAATAATAGGGAGGTAAAGATATTATCAATTCCAAGCTACAAGAGGAAAGATATTTGCCAATTCCTTACCCTTAGTCTTGATCAAATGTAATGAATATTATCAAATTTTCATACTCAGCGGTAAATCAAAATTTTGACATTAGTAAATAAATAAGGACTTAAAAAGCATTGAATAATTAATGTGTCGCTTTCTTCACATTCCACTAGAGTGTAACTTTTCGCTGTAAATTGTAAGGGAATTATTCAATAAAAAGCGATAATTTTCAGCAGGGGTGGGGATGGTGCTTCCCCAAAAAAATATTCGGGCAAAAAAAACCCCAACAATAATGAGCTCTACGCTCTATTACCATTGGGATTCAAACTAAAAAGAAATTAACTCATTAAGCTCTGTTCAATACAGAAAAGTTGGGTTCTGAGATGACACCGGCTTCTTCCATTTTGTTTTTTAATTCCGGGTCAGACATCATCTGATCTAATACTGATGGGTTGTCCGTTTCCCACATAATTGTTACTTCATTAGGATCATTTGCAGAACGATACACTGTTTCATTGGTCATACCGACACTGCTTCTTCTTTCTGAATCTGCATCAAAATAAGGACGCCATTCTTCATAGCTTCTAACTTTGTGCGTAGTGATTACTGTAGCCATAATTAATAAGTTTTGATTTATAAGATGTGTTACTATTTGTACAATGTGAAAATGCGAAGAAAAGTTCCTTTCGGAGTAAAATTGATTGAATTGTGGGCGATATCTTATTGCATATCCGGGGCGGTGAAGCCATCTTCTCCTGTATTTTCTCCCTCAGCTTCATGATCTGGGCCGCTGCCCATGTTCCCAAAACGATAGCTAATAGAAAGATATACACCTCTCGATTCCCAAAGTCTTGTCGTTTTAAGATAATAACCATCAAGTTCGCCAAAACTTTCAAAGGTAAAAGTAGACGTCTTAAAGATATCAGATACCCTGAGATTAATATTTCCTCTTTTCTTTCTAAAGGTCTTATTTATAGCTGCATCAACGCTATATTGAGGAGTTACAATCCCCTGTGCTATTTCCATACTTGACCGATACCTGCCAAAGAATTGGATCCCCCATGTTTGCCTATAAGAATGTGTGGATATAACATTTACGCTCCAACCCCAATTATCGAGGTCAAGATTCTTTTCAAAACCTTCATCATTGATAAGGGCCTGCCATCCCATAAATGTGGTCCTGGTCCTCCACTTCTTGAAAGGGTTGTAGCCAAAGATCAACTCTGTACCTGAAAGATCACCTGTGCTGAAGTTCACAAAACTCACATAAGATATGCCGGTTACCGGATCTACCCTTAAAAATCTCCTAAACATATTGGTGACCTGGCGGTAGAAAATGGATCCATTAAAAGTGACCTTGTCCCAATACTTATTATAATTGAATTCAAGCACGTGAACATACTCGGGTTGAAGATCTGAGTTGCCTGTTTGAATAAATTTGGGATTTGAATAGTCAGCTATCGGATTAAGCATTTCCAGTGGTGGCCGATTTATTCTTCTACTGTAACTCAGTTGCATTGACTCCTGCCTGCTGAACTTGTAATTTAAGTGAAGAGAAGGGTATAATTGGAAATAGTCATTTTCGAAATTTACCCCTGTCTTTACTACGTGAAATTCAGTATATGTTTGCTCGGCACGTAGCCCCAATTTATAACTGAACTTTTTGATCTCATGTCCAAATGTATTATAGACAGCATATACATCTTGATCATAATTAAACTTGTTATTCAGCAGAACATCCGGAAGGTACTTTCCTGTTAATGTATCATACGTTTCTGAGAATAAAGAGGCTTTAGATTGCCTTAATGTATGGTGAAACCCTGCCTCATATTCCGTGGTCAGCGAAAGGGGATTCACATAATCGATCTTATCTGCCAGAAACAAGTTGTAGTTATCTTCTGTATTATTTTGTTTTACTGAAGCAGCTTTAATTTCTACACCACCTGGCAAGAAAAATTGTTGGTCATATTGACTTGTTCCATCAAAATTACTGATCCCATATTCAACATCCACTTCAAGGGTATGGTCATCATTCTTGAACTTCTTTTGCCAGCCACCATTCACTTCATAGCCATTTTGGTCCCCACCATTAAGGGCTATCCTGTCGGAATACATGGTAAGTGTTTCTCCGGCAAAGAGCTCTTCAAAATGCATTGTTGATGCAAACTCGTTTTGGCCTGACCAGCCTGAGCCGGAAATGTAGAGTGTGTTCTTTTTATTTAAAAAATAATCGGCCCCTATCTTTCCATAGTACACAGAACCAAAACCTTCACCTTCATCATCAGTATTCTCATAATTTGTTGCAATATAATTTCCCAAAGTATCTTTTTGGTCGTAATTCATGCTTGTGACCCCGGAAAACCAGGTTTTGAAGTAGTTTCTGTTGATGTTGGCAGTAACATTCAACTTATTACGCCTAAAGTTCATAGCAATAGAGGTATTTGCCATGGGATATTTACTATAACCTACTGTTTGGGTAGGTTTTATATTAAAGCCCTTAGTATCCTCTTTGTTCATAATGATGTTAATGATGCCTGACATCCCTTCAGGGTCATATTTGGCGGAAGGGTTAGTAATGATCTCCACCTTGTCGATGGCACTCGCAGGGAACATAGCAAGATAATCTGCTGCAGACATATTGATCCTACGCCCATCAACCAATACGATCACGCTCTGATTGCCTCTTAAACTGATATTATTATCGACATCGACATCTACAGAGGGAACATTCCTCAATACGTCAAGGCCATCACCTCCCTGTGATACAAGGCTTTTTGAAACATTAAAGACTTTTTTGTCCATTTTTACATCCAACACGTTCTTCATCCCACTTACCACCATTTCGGCCAATTCAACACTTCCTCTCTTTAAAGTAATGGTACCAATTTCAATGATGGTCTCTGTTTCTTTGATCACAATATCTGAGATCAGTTTATCATCATATCCCATGTATGAGATCTGCAAGTAATAGGTGCCGGACTCGATCTTCTCTATGATAAAATCACCCTGTTCATTAGAAGAAACCCCATCAGAAAAGGCAGAATCAGCAACAGTATAAAGCAAAGCTTCACCATAGGCCAAAGGGCCTTCTCTGTCAACCATTTTTCCTTTAATAACCCCTATATTTGATGCCTGGGTATTTATGCTAAATACTGTTAACATCAATAAGGTAGACCATCTTCCAAAACTGATCAATTTTCTTGGACTCATGTAAGCTGTTTTTGGGCTTGTAAGGTGATTTTTAATGTGTGCAAAGATACTAAAAAGGCCTATAAAGACTTATTGACAGCGAAGGTTTAACATAATTTAACATAAATATTCCCAGGGAAGGTGTCAATAACAGATATCATCATTTCTCTCAAATAAAATACCAACAAGCTTTTTAGATGATGAATGTGTACTTTTGCGGATGTTTATTGATCAAAATTCTTTCATCCTGCGCAAATAATCTGTTTTCATGATCACCTTGAACAATGCAACCGTATATTTTGGAGGACAGACCTTGTTTGAAAAAGTCTCCTTTAGGATCAACTCCAAAGACCGGATCGGTTTGGTTGGTAGAAATGGGACAGGCAAAACCACGTTGCTGAATATGATCAATGGTGAAGAAAAACCCAATGATGGGCGTGTTTCTGTCTCAAAAGGGGTGCAGATAGGTTATTTGAAACAGGACATAAAGATCAAGGACCGAATGTCCGTACTTAAAGAAACGGAAACGGCATTTAAGAAGGCCATTGAGGTAAAAGCAGAGTTGGAGAAGTTGAAAGCTCAATTAGAGGATATGCATCATGGAAGGGGAGAAGACTCCACATCAATTATTGAGAAGATCGATGCACTGGAGCAACAGTTTCAGATACTCGGAGGGTATTCAATGCAATCAGAGATAAGCAAAGTGCTTCTTGGGCTTGGATTTCAGCAATCTGACTTTGAAAGACCCACCGCCACCTTCAGCGGTGGATGGCGGATGCGCATTGAATTAGCTAAACTTCTTTTGAAAAAGCCGGACATCCTATTATTGGATGAGCCCACCAACCATCTGGATATAGAATCCATTATATGGCTGGAGCAATGGCTGAGGGTGTATAATGGAGCAATCGTACTGGTATCACACGACAGAGACTTTTTGAATGTGGTTACCAACCATACCATTGAAATAGCGCTGGGGAATGTGATCGATTATAAGGCGCCTTATTCACAATACGTAAAGATGCGTGAGGAACGTGTGAAAAATCAGAAAGAAGCGAAAAAGAACCAGGATAAATTCATTAAACACACTGAACAACTCATTGAAAAATTCAGGTATAAGAAAAATAAAGCCACATTTGCTCAGACATTGATCAAAAAATTGGATATGCTTGACAGGATTGAAGTAGAGACTACTGACCTTTCCGGGATGCATTTTCGTTTCCCTCCACCGCCTCATTCAGGCAAGGTGGTAGTAAAAGCAACAAAGGTTTGTAAAAGCTATGATTCCTTACAGGTATTGGATGATGTCTCCTTAGAAATAGGGAAAGGGGAGAAGATCGCTTTTGTTGGAAAAAATGGAGAGGGGAAGACCACCCTGGCCAGAATAATCGTAGATGACCTCCCTTTTGAAGGGGACATGAATTTAGGCCATTTAGTGCAAGAGGGGTATTATGCTCAGAACCAGTCAGACCTGCTAAATGAAGATATAACTGTGATAAAAACCATCGAGGATAGTGCTACAGATACATCAAGCACGAATGTTCGCAATATACTCGGTTCCTTCCTTTTTAGTGGTGATACGGTAGATAAGAAGGTGTCAGTACTATCAGGGGGTGAAAAGGCCCGTCTGGCGCTATGTAAACTGTTGCTAAAGCCGGTAAATCTGCTGGTGATGGATGAGCCGACAAATCATCTGGATATGCTTTCAAAGGATATATTAAAGCGGGCCTTGATGAAATATACCGGGACATTGATCATTGTATCGCATGACAGAGAATTTCTACGCGGTCTTACTAGCAAGGTGTATGAGTTTAAGGATCATAATATCAAAGAGTATATTGGTGATGTGGCTGCATTTTTGAAAGCACGCAATATGGCAGACTTCAAAGAGCTATCAGCTACGACCAGGCAGCAGAATAAGGAGGTGAAACAACCATCATCTCAAAAGCAGGACTATGAAGCCCAAAAGCAATTAAAAAGGGATATCCGCAATTCAAAGAACCGATTATCCAAATTGGAAAAAGAAATTGGCAGCCAGGAGGAGGAAATTAAAGAAATGGAGATCCTGCTAGCAGATCCTGAGAAAATTTCAGCACTTGAAAATAAAGAGCAATATTTTAAGGATTATGAAACCAAGCAGCAAAAATTAATGGTATTGATGAAGGAGTGGGAAGAATTGCAGGTTCTGTTGGAAGGATTGGGCGAGAATTAAGGAGAAATAGCTCTACACCTTATATTAGTTTCATATCTGCCTATTTGTCTTATAATTAATATTATGTTAAGTAGCTTAAAGCTAACTATATAAAAGCTTATAGGTCATTTTATATGGGAACACTCCCCTTTTATCAATTACCAGGATAAAATAAGTAAGGTGGGCAATTATATCTTCTTATTCCTTTGTTTATACCTGATGATCTTTTCTTTATAAATCTTTGACTTATCATACATCCCCAATTTGGCATACACTTCCTTTAATGCGATCATCGTATTCACATCTTCTTCTGTGTTGTTTTCAAATGCGCTTACAAGATATGGCAGCGCTTTATTGAAATAATCGTCTCTCTTTGCTTTAAAAGCATCAAATTTGGCTTGCTGGCTCATCGGTAACGTACCCATCTCATTATGGATCTCAACACCTCTACTATAATAGTTCATCCCTAAATTATAGGAGGCATCAAAAAATCCGGGGTCTATCTCTAGTGCCTTCACATAATCCAATTCTGCTTTTTCTACCTCATCTCTTTTCTCATACAAATAGGCTCTATTAAAAAGCAATATTTCATTTTGCGGATCCGCATCAATAGCAGCTGTGATCTTTTCTATCAGCGCATTTGTATTCTTTTGCCAAATATAGAACTCGATCTCAATACCCATGAGATCAACATCATCTTCAAATTTTTCCCTGCCGTCTTCAATAAACCCCAGTGCTTTTGCTGTATCTTCTTTAGTTTTACTCCTCAATAATATAAATGCCATGCTTATATAAATATTAGGATCCTGGAAGTTCATGTCCATCAATTGCAGCAAATAACCTTTGGCCTTTTCATATTCGCCGAGTTGAAGCCATGAATAATAAAGGTTTTGTATAATTACAGGTGGAGCAATATTCAACCTTTTCATCTCCTTATCCTTATCATATGGCATCATTTTTAGCAATAACTCATATTGATCCACTGATTTCTTATACTGCCCTCTACTATAAGATTCTGCAGATTTATTATAAAGGCCTAAGGCAGTTCTTAAGAGCAATTCTTTGGTTTCCTCAACATACCATTTCTTTACATCAGTTTTCATACAATTTATAGTGGCTTGGGCTCCTTTCTCAACAGCTAAACTATCCAATTCATGTATTCCGGAATCATGAATAGCCCAATATATCTCTGCTCTGTAATACCACATCTTATAATCATTAGCAGTTATTTCGCTGGCAGCGGCTTCATCAATATACTTCTTGGCTACATCATAGTCCAACCCTTTCCATGCGTTAGCAGCACTCTGTACTTTACTTTTTTGAGCAGAAAGATTCAATGGAAGGAAACTTAATCCGCACACTAATAAGCATAAACTAAATAATACAGTTTTCATTGGTTTCATGGTAATATTGATTTTTGTTAGTTATTACAATTATCGTTCCATTATCCTCTTCTTGTTGTGAAGTAGTCTAATGAAATCATTGTTCATTGTAATAATACGATGAAATCCCCTAATAATATGGCAAATTATTGTAAGGTTTTTGTCAAAATCCTGACTTCGGATCAGCACTCCAAATTCACAAGAACCTTACAATCCATATTACGAATCAATGTTGCGATCTACAACCTAATCAGTCAATTGTAATTTCTTTCACTTTATACCCCAGGTCAGTAAGCTTTCTCTTAATGACATACTTGTTGCCAACCACTACAATGATCATCTTATCCGGATTGATATACTTCTTGGCAAGCTCGTTTATATCTTCCTTTTTCATGGCCTTCAATATTTCAGCTTGCTTATTAATATACCCCTTTTCAAGGTTATAATTCAATATAGAACTAATAAACCCGGCTTTTTGGTAAGGGGTTTCGTACTGTAAGGCATCATTATTTAATAAGGCACTTTTGGTGAATTCTAATTCTTCATCTTTGATACCGTCTTTTAAATAGCCTCTTAGTTCTTTCATAAGTTCCACAATTGAACTATCAGTAGCTGACCTTCTTACCGCAGTCCTGGCAGTATAAGGGCCAATGAATTTGTTCCCAACAAAATAGGATCTAGCACCATAGGTCCATCCTTTATCTTCTCTAAGGTTAAGGTTGATCCGGCTATTGAAGGCCCCGCCTAAAGCAAAATTCATGATACTGGCCTTAAAATACTCACCGGTAGCATCAAATTTGAGTCCCATGTGCCCCATTACTATGATTGATGATGGCGCATAATCTTTGTGAACCAAATAGATCTGTGTATTCTCTATTTCAGGATATTCGAACTCAGTGGGTATGTTTACTTCCTTCGCTTCCCACTTTTCAAGGAAAGCAAGTTTCTTTATGATCTCATCTGAATCGATATCTCCTGCAACTACAATATTAGTAACAGAAGGGGAATAATTTTTATTGTAATACTCCTTTACATCATCCAAAGAGATATTCTTAAGGGTTTTCGCAGTAGAAGAGTGCCCTAAAGTGGTCTTATCTCCGTAAATCATCTTGTTATAGGCTATAGTGGCCTTTTCATCAGCATTGTTCATTTGGGCTTTTGATGCTTCCATCATTTGCTTTCTCACCCTGCTATAATCTTCTTCATCAAATGCGGGATGGAAGAGTTTTTCCTCAAACAATGCTAAAGTCGCATCCAATTGATCGGAAAAGCACTCAATATAGATGCTCGAACTTTGGCTACCACCACCAAAGTTAACCACTGAACCCAGCAGTTCTAATTTAGCGCTGATCTCTTCAGTCGTATAGTTCTCAGTCCCTTCATTCAACACTGCCGCTGTCATGTTGGATACCCCCATCTTCTTCAAATCATCTCCCAACAACAAGTTCCCTCCTTTAATTGATATACTTATTATCACCTTAGGAACTTCTGATGTTTTGGTGCCGATCAAATTGATCCCGTTGCTAAATTTGTGCTTATAATACTCGGGTACAACAGGAGTTTTAGCCGGTCCGGGTGTAGGATGAACACTTCTATCAAAATTATCCTTTGGTTTGCTATAAGCCCATGCGCCTTCTCCTTCTCCAAATATTTTAGGCTGCTTCGAAAGATCAACGTCTTTATTTGGATTGATACTAACGGTTGAGTCTTTTGACACAGGGCTTCTTGGGAATACATTTACAATGGCTGCATTCTTATTTTTGATATATTTATTATACACCCTTATTACATCAGCCTTTGTTACTTTTTTGTACCGTGCCAGGTCTGCTTCAAGGTTATATGATCTTCCCAAATGCAATTCCCAATTGGCAATAGCTCCCGCTTTTCCTGCCACACTTGATAACTGATTCACCATTCCCGCAACCATTCCGGCCTTTACGCGCTCAACATCTTCTTCTGTGAAAAAATTCTCCTCGAATTCTGTAAGCGTATTCCGGATCATCTCTTCAACATCATTGAAAGTTAGGTCAGGATAAGCAACTACTTGTATAGTAAACTCCCCTGCTAATTCTCTGCATGGGTGGTCTACTCCTGCTTGGATGGCCTTTTCATTTTTTACAAAATTCTTATAGAATATTGAGTTGTTTCCGCCTCCCATGAGTTCTGCTAACATATCCAATGGTGCTTCATCACGATGATAATTGGGTATTGTTGGGAAAACCATTAAAGTTAAAGGGAGATATATATTATCTGAAAAGGTACCATATCTGTCAATAGGTAGGATCACCGGTTGAAATTTCTGCTTTCTTACTTCGGGTCCAGAGTTGATCGGCCCAAAATACTTCTCAGCCAAGGCAAGCACCTCTTCCGGGTTAACATCACCGGCTACAGACAAAATTGCATTATTTGGTCCATACCACCGCATGAAGAAATATTTCAGATCCTCAACTGTTGCACGATCCAGATCATCTACATACCCAATTACAGGCCAGTTATAAGGATGATCAGGGGGATACAATGTTTGCCCCAGAACTTCGCCAGTCATACCATAAGGGATATTCAACTGATTCTGTGATTTTTCATTTTTCACAGTCTTCCTTTGTACTTCAAATTTCTTCTGTGTTACCGCATCAAGTAAATAGCCCATTCTATCAGCTTCCAACCAAATAGAGGTCTCCAATTGATTGCTGGGTACAGTCTCAAAATAAACTGTATTATCACTGGTGGTAAATCCATTCATATTACCTCCTGCCCCACTAACGATCTTAAAGTGTTCCTCATCTCCAACATTCTCTGAACCCTGGAACATCATATGCTCAAAGAAGTGAGCAAAACCAGACCTGCCAATACTTTCTCTAGCAGATCCTACATGATATACCACACGTACATGCACAATAGGATCAGAATGGTCTTCATGGATCATTACCGTCAAGCCATTGGGCAGTCGGTATTTTTCATAAGAAATATCCAAACTGTTGGGTTCGGCAACATACTTTTCTATAAGTGTAGGCTGTGCCTGCAAAACACCTACGGAAGTAAATAATAAAAGTAAAACAACGTTTAAAATTCCACGATTGATTTTCATGATAGCATTTTTTTATTTAAAAGTTTCTGATTTCTTAATATCACCAAGCCTAACAT
>CAZNGA010000045.1:0-26228 GCA_964572485.1 uncultured Chitinophagales bacterium | reverse complement strand
TTCAAATAGAGAAATATATGTTTTCGCTGTATTCAAAGCGTACTTTTTTAACTCAAGCTTACGCAAATATTCATCAGGACAACGCCTGTAGTTCAGTGGCCTTTTTTTATTTCTAAACCAATTGATATCAATTGCTTCATTGTCATTTGATACACTTCGCTTTGGGAAAAAGTGGTTGCAATTGATCCAGGCAATCCCGCGGAAAGTCTTAAAAATAAGTTCCAGATTCTCCTTGCAGTTTAAAACATATGCCATCCCATATTTATTGCTCCACTTTACATCCGGCAGTTCTTTTACCAAAGCTTGTACGACCCTGTCCGTATAGAATTTGATACCAATCTGCTTTTTGTCATTGATGTATAAATGTTTGAGCGTAATGTTTCTGGAGTAGTGGTTCATGATAATTTATTATGCAAAACAACCGGACAAATGATCCATAAAAAAATGCAGCCGACATATTATCCGTATATTTATCCGTTTAATCAACGATTAGCATTATGAGTGAGCGATTTTGCCTGGATTGTAACAAACCGATAGAAGGACGGGCAGATAAGAAATTCTGTTCTGTTTACTGCAGATCATCGTACCATTACATCAAAAACAAAGATAAAAAAGCAACACTATTCAGAAAAATTAACTACCAATTGAAGCTGAACAGACGTATATTAAAAGCTTATAACAAGGCCGGAAAGTCGGTAATTAGAAAAGAAATACTCCTCACTGAAGGATTTGACCCTAGATATATCACCCATTACTGGAAAGCTAAAAATGGCAATCTATACTTCTTTTGCTATGAATACGGCTTTATGGAGATCAAAGAGAACCAAAAAACGAAATATGTATTGGTCCATTCGCAGGATTATATGATCCCAACAAGTAACTGAATAACCTCCCGATACCAACGCCCTATCGTTGAAAGATATGCCAACATGTTTGCCATATCCGTACTTTGAAAGATCATTTTCGAGGAAAGCATTTTTTTCTGATCCCACTTTTTTGTATATTTATTAAAGGAAAGAAGGAGAGAAGAGAAGAAGGAAAAAGGTCCCTGCAACCCTCAAAAACCACAACCATGAAAAAGATCATTACCGCCTTATGCTTCTTGCTGATATACCAGAATCTTACATCAGCACAATTTGTCACCTATGATCCGCCAATAGGTTCCGCCATCAGAGACCTCGATGCAAATGGCGAAACACTATTGATCGCCACGGATCAGGGATTCCTGAAATTCGAATCTCTGCTGAATTGGTCCACCTATACTACTGCTGAGGGCATGCCCTCCAATGACATTAAATGCATCGGCGTGCAGGGGAACAGTATTCAGGTCGGCACTTCGGCCAAATACCTGACCACTTACAGTTCCGGGAGTTTGGCCTATGATACCCTGAATACGGTCACTTCTTATGGATATATCAGTTATGTAAAATACCTGAACAATAAATGGGCTATTGGTACTAACAATGGCGTGGTATTTGAACTCAATGGGGCTATCCTGACGAAGAAATCGTATCCCTCAGCTGCCCTGGGTAGAATTACCGGACTTAACCAAACCACCAATGGTATTTTTACAGTTTTGAGTACAAATGGAGTGGTCCTGGATTATGGAACAGGGTATCTCTATATCGACCAAACCACAGCCCTGCCTAGCAATAATGTGATCTGTGGATCGATGGCCAATAATATTTCCTATGATGGTACTGATGCAGGCCTCTATAAAGCCAACTTTCAAGGTGGATTACCCCCAACGGTCTTTACCTATTCGACCTCAAATTCCGGCTTGCCATCCAATAGGATTCAGGCCATAGCCATTTATAATGATACCATTTGGGTAGGAACCGATAAGGGGTTGGCTAAATGGTACAATACCACCCAATGGGAGGTATATGATACTTCAAACTCTAATATCCCCTCCAATAACATATCTGAGATCGCAATTACTGCCAACGGACGAGTGTGGATCGCTACAGACGATGGCACTGTATCTACTTTCGGTGAAACCACTGCCATCCCACCATCAGACGATTTTAACCCCAAAGTGGTGATCTATCCCAACCCGGTACATAGGATCAGCAAGGTGATTTTGGGGAAAAGGTACCAAAAGATAACCCTTACCATATTCGATCAACTTGGCAGAGAATATAGGACCCCTTCTTATAGCAGAAAGCAAGACCTGGAAATTGACATGTCAAAATTGCAAAAGGGGCTCTATTTTGTAAAACTCATTCTGGATGAAAAAATGGAAGTAGTAAATGTGGTTAAAGATTAAATGAGCGTATAATATTATTTGTAATATATTCGTTATGTTTATGGAATACGATTCTTATGTTGCAGCCGGCTAAAGAGGTATTTTTTTCGATTCGGGAGTTTTTTCATTTTATTGTTCATCAAAATTTGTAATAATGAAAAGATCAAATTTATTGCTCTCCTTCTTGCTTGTCGGAATAATAGGGCTTTTTTCGACATGCGATCAACCACAACAAAATAATGAGGAGGATCCCGCCAAAACAGGAACTGATACACTGGCAGAGGGTTCAGAAAGGGACTATACCTACGAATATCAACCGAAGAAAATATCTTTTGCAGAGAAGAGAGAGGAATTTTATGACGCTTTTAAAAAGGAAGAACAGTCTTTTACCATCTCACCCCAAAAAGAGTCGTTGATCACCTGTAAAGAAGGGACCCAACTGAAGATTAAAAGCAATTCATTTGTCGACCAAAAGGGCAATTTGGTAACAACCACAATTGTTGTCAAAGTGACTGAATACTATAAATATACCGATATGATCCTCGGTGACCTCACCACATTTTCCGATGGTAACTTACTGGAATCAGGGGGGATGCTTAACATTACAGCTTATGCTAATGGAGAGGAGATCCGGCTCAAGCAGGGGATGGAAATGGGTGTAAAATTTGCCAACACACAGGATTATAAAATGGATCTATATAATGGAGTCACTATGGAAGATGGGTCCGTGAACTGGAAACGCGATACCAAAGCTAAAAGTGGCACCCCTGTGATCTGTTGTGCCAATGGGAAGTATAGGGAAGCTGTGGTTGATTTTTTCATGGACAATTATACGTTTTCGAGGAGAGATATGATCAGTTTGCTGGATGCCAGGTGGACAATAGGTGTCTCTCTAGATAAAAATGGTGAGATCATCGGTACCACGGATATGGAATCCGATGCTCTTATCCCTGGCCGCGTTCAAGGTGTATGCAATCAAAAGTTCTTTGAGATCATGAAGCGTTTCAAAGATGAGGTCCCGGAGGTGCCCTTACCTATGAAAGGAGCTAAATTTGTTTTCCATGTGCTATCTTCAAAGGAGTATATCAATGACTATGGATTTTTCTACACCATGCGTTTAGGAAACCTGAATAAGGATTACTTTGAAAAGTACAAACAACCTAAGATCAACTTTGTGGTCGACTCAGATCTTGATGGAGAAACAGAATATAAATTGATCTTTAAGGACTTTAAAGGGATCGCCAATGGGAAAGAACAAAATAATAAATATGTCTTTAAGAATGTCCCGATCGGATTGCCGGTACTCCTTGTTAGGATAAGATATGCTGAGGATAAAGTTTATGTAGGTTTCCAGGATACCTTTATCTCAAAGGACTTTGAGAATAAGATGGAATATAAGGAATACCAAAATGACCAGCTGAAAGATATCGTTAGCGATCTTGTGGCGGTTATTTAATAAGGCAGGGGTAAGTTTTGAATTGTTATTTCCTATTCTTAGGATAGAAATCATCCTTAGCATTTATTAAAATTATTGAATAATTTTGCTCCTTTAGCATTCAATAACGCCAACATGTCCAAATTCTACAATGTACCCCGCACGCGCAATATATTCGACCCTCAGAGTGAAAAGCCTTTTAAGTTAAGTCGCTCTAAAATAGACCTCTTTTTGGAATGCCCCAAATGCTTTTATATCGACAGGAGATTGGGTATGGGCAGACCGCCGGGATTTCCCTTTAACCTCAACGTAGCTGTAGATAGCCTGTTGAAGAACGAGTTTGATATTTACAGAGCCCAACAGATACCCCATCCGATGATGGAAGAAAAGGGGCTAAATGGTATCCCTTTCCAGCACGAGAAGCTCAATGAGTGGCGGGAGAACTTTAAGGGTGTCAGGTATCACCATGAGCCAACCAATCTAATACTAAGTGGAGCAGTTGATGATGTATGGGTAACGACTCGATCTTTGGCAGCCGGAGAGCCTGAATTGATCGTAGTAGATTATAAAGCCACCAGCAAAAAAGATGAAGTGAATATCAATGCCGGATGGCAGATAGGATATAAACGTCAAATAGAATTTTACCAATACCTCCTTCGGAAAAATGGTTTTAAAGTATCCAATACAGGATATTTTGTTTACTGCAACGGCATCGCCAGTGCCGACCGCTTTGACAAAACGCTCCATTTCCGCATCTCTCTTTTGGATTATAATGGCAATGATGGTTGGGTAGATAAGACAGTTGTAAAAGCACATCAATGTCTCATGAGTGACCAGATCCCGAAATCAAACAAGAATTGCGATTATTGCCTCTACATCAGCACCCATGATGTGCTCACTAAATGAATTATGACACTACTCTGGAGGGGTGAACTTATTATATTAGTTTGTTATCTTTATAGGTGGTTTCTATTGCGAATCTGACTTGTTAGCAGAAAAAAATAATCATGCTATCATGGTAAAATTTCATTTATCAACTTCTCATTTTAGTATAAGGTGTAAGTTGCTCTTTATGATTTTCTTGTTTCTGAACTCTGGTTCTTCCTATGGCTCAGATGAAAAAAGATCTTCCATTAGCGCCGGATTAAATACCCCTCTATCCTTTAATTTTATTGAGATTAATAGTCCTTTTTCAATCGGGGATATGTCTCCATTTTAATTGTAAATACTAAAAAGATGTGGATGCATACCTTCGAGATCGAAGAATTTACAATCGGAACAAATGAAATCGATGACAATGTGATCAAGGATTTCAAGCTCGCAATATCATACAAGATTTCAAAACAACTGGTCAAAAAGAGATATTACCCCTATTTAGGACTTCAAATATATACCTTGTATGATTGGGAGCATAATAATCCTAAGTTGTCCGGATTTTATAATAGGAGTTTACTATCCTATTTATTTGAGGCCAATTATGTACAAGGATTTTATTATGGAGTAAAGAACAGTAAGCTTTTTTTTACACTGGAATGGCCCATTACTTTGTTTCAACTGACTAGTGAATTCACTGCGTATGATCATCCTTTGCTTTCTGAAAAGCAACGGAAGACGTGGCGATATGATTACACCTTTTTTTATGAAGAATTAATACAGATCAAGTTGGGAATTGGAGTCAAGATCCAAAGCAAATCGAAATCAATGGAATAGCCGAATAAATCGAATCTACACTATCAGCCAATCTGTACGATGTGCTTAGTTAACCACAATCTTCTGATGGAGTGTCCCTTCTTTGGTTTTGACCTGAAGGTGATAGATGCCCCTGACGTATGAGGAAAGATCAAGGATGAACTGATCCGACCCTGATAGTGAGATCACTTTCTTTTGGTAGGCCACCTGACCCACCAAATTGATCAGTGTGATATCGAGTTTCTTACCTGCCATATCTTTGATCTCAATGTTCAATTGCCCTGTTGTCGGATTGGGATATATGGAGATGTCCCGTAGTGACTCATGGGAGGCGATACCGATCGGTGGATTTCGTTTAGCGTAAGCATATACACATGTAAAGCACTTAGATTCATGGCCAACTATATAAGTTTTGCATGCATAATCCCCACTGGCATGAACATATACCGTTGAATCCCTGCCTATTACCGAACCTGAACAATATTTACTTGCATACCATTTGTAACCATAAGGGCCTCCATATCCGGCGGATGCCTGGCTCGTCAATGATACGGAATCAATATCTTCATTATCCAAAATAGTGACCAATGGACTGGTGCAATAATTCACTGTGGCCTTCCCAACTTCACACGTATAGCAAGTTGAATCAAACCCAATGATATAAGCTTTACAAGCGTAATTCCAACTGCTATCAACAGTTAATGTTGAATTGGTTCCTATGATCGGTCCTGTACATGTACTGCCTTTATACCATTCGTAACCGATACTTCCACCCGATCCCCCTGATGTACTGCATACAAGTGTAGCGGAATCTAATGCCGTAACTCTTGCTATGTTAGCGTTAGGGCTTGTGCAACCGGATACGATTACCTGGTCAGCATCACACTCATAACAAGCGCTCTCATGGCCGGTAATATAACTCTTACAAGAATAATTACCACTGGAGGTGACATTTAGAACAGAGCTTGTACCCAAAACACTTCCAATGCAGGAGGTCCCACTGTACCATTTATAAGCGATAGTACCACCGCTTCCACCTGACGATGTGCAGGTCAGGGTGGCAGAACCTATTCCGGAATTTCCACTGACGCTGGACACAGGATTTGTACAACTGACAACATCAGCATACCCAATATCAGAGACCCAGCATACACTCTCGTTGCCTGTAATATATGCTTTGCAAATATAATTTCCGCTCATGGCTACAACTATTGATGAACCAGTACCCACTACGAGCCCGGCACATGTTGTGCCTTTATACCACTTGTAAGCAATAGCTCCTCCGCTTCCACCAGTAGCTGTGCAGGTTAAAGTAGCAGTACCAATTCCTGAGGAATTAAGTACGCTGGCAGTAGGCGATGTACATGTGGTCACAGTAGCATATCCGGTGTTGCAATCATAGCATGATGATTCGAAACCAACGATATATCCTTTGGCAGAATAATTTCCTGTAGCGGTTACATTCAGTGTGGAGTCAGTTCCTAAAACAGTACCTGAACAGGAAGCTCCGCTATACCATTTATAACCAATACCACCTCCCCACCCACCTGTTGTGGTGCAGGTCATGGTGACAGAATCTATTCCTGAATTATTTGGGACATTTGCTGCAGGACTTGTGCAAAGGATCACCTCAGCATATCCAACATCGCATGTACTGCATTCGAATTCATAACCAACAATATAGGCCTTACAACCATAATTTCCACTGCTGGTTACTGTTAAGGTGTCGGTGGTTCCCAATACAGCCCCTGAACAGTAGGCCCCATTATACCATTTAAATGCAATAGGACCGCATGATCCCCCTGATGAAGTGCTTGATAACGTTACGGAGTCTGTGCCGGAGTTATTGGGGACATTCAAATTGGGAGCTATACAGCTGAGCTTATATCCATTATCACTCCCGTAATTGGAAGAGTGACCGCTTCCCCCTGCCTGGTAAGCCGCATAGACTTTGTAGGTCTCAGACAAGGTGGTGCCACTACTGTCATTATAAAAGGAGTCTGATGTCCACCCAAGAAAAGTACTTCCTCTGTAAACATGATATATGAAGCCAACGGTTGATGAAGTCCAGGTTATGGCCACATTTTCACAGTCAGTACCTTTTGAAGCGCTTACATTGGCTACAGCAGGCAGATCGAAGTATATGAATAGACTCGGTTTTCTGATGGATGTTCTTCCCTCAATATTACAATAAGCTCCATCGTCACTTTGGTCAAAAAAACCAATCGAAAACCAACCCTGGGCAAGGGAAGTCTGTACATCGTTGACCATGGAGGTGATACTTGTTAGTGTTTTAGCTCCGGTAATATCTCCACATAGTACGCACGTTGTATAATTGGGCAGACTGCCGATCTCATTCCATATCGTATTTCTAGGGGAGGTGACCGGGTCGCTGACCAATTTGCTGATCGCTAATTCGTGAGAAGAAGGATTCCCGGAAGGCGTATCCACATAAAAATTGAGGTTTACCTGCAGGATCGTGGCACTGGGAGGGATACTGCTAATATCGAACTTCGCCCATCCCCGGAAACCATTTAGTGAATCTATCCCGGCCCTTATTTCGTTGTCAATTGGATTGAGCAAGTCAACTGTTCCTGTCCATCTGTTTAGATTGCTTGGATATACATATCCACTCTGTTGGGAGTATGCTAACGTTAGAATGGAGACCAGGAAAGCACTGAAAATCAATTGCTTCATAGGTTATGAATTGTATAGCAAAATTACGAACTAAAATTTCCTTATGCTTGGTTTGTGGAAAACAAATCATATGCATTTTGGCACAGTTTGCTTTGTGGTTTTACAATGAAACTATGATAAGAAGAGTTTTGCTATCTCTAAATAGGGGTGGCTATTAACAAAAAGAGGTAGAGTGTTGCTACGATCACCAGGATACCAATAATTATTATGCGTAACTCAACCCTCAACCGATTGATGAAGGGGATATTGGATGTGAACTTATCGAACCGGTAAAATTGAGGTCCTATTTTACCCCTTGGCTCTTTAATATGCCCGGTTTCAACCAGGATACCATTGGCTCTTTCGACATCTTGTATGTGAACTTGAAGTTTAACCCCACCAATGGCCTGTGAGATGAAACCATACACCTGAACAGTGAGTCCATCTATAACAACACATTCGATCCCTTCAGATTCAAGGCGCCCTTTTATCACACTAAGTTCATGGGGATGGTTGACAGTTAAGATAGTTACCAATGTATTCATGGTGAATTGGTTAAATTACCAATTGGTATTTAACTCAAGATATTAACTTAGAGTGGAAAATGGAAATTATATATTTTGAATGGATCTATTATAGATCTCAACTCAAGAGCTTTTGAGTTGGAAGATCAGAAATGCCTACTATTTTTGGTGGAATTCTATTTCATGATAGGTAGTGTCTGATAATAACAAACCACTTTTAAGGAGGAATGAACAAAAGAGCTGTGCTTTTAATTGTGAGCCTGCTTCATTTACATGCCTTCCATCCTCATATAATTCCTTATCTGTTGGAAAAACATTTGCAAAATCAAAAAAGTGGGTGTTGGTTGATATCGAAATTGATTTGGTGAGCTCATTGGTTTCTTCGTATGCTGAAATGTATTCTTCAGATGAAACTCTTGGCATATCTGTAAATAGGGAAGAATAAGCAAACGAACTAAGTACCACCTTTATCCCATGCATCTTTGCTATGGCAACAATATTTCGAATATTCCTTTCATAATATTTTGGCTGATTCGTTTGAAGCATTTTTGCACCACTTACCTTTGTAAATATGCCCTCAGGATAATTTCCTTGGTATTTCTGCTCCCTGAAAAGAACACCATAGAAGGTGGCAGGTAATTTATTGACCGTTCTTTCAAAAGTTGCATGGGGTAAAGTCAAGTTGGTCCTTATCATAAGAATACGTAGCAATGTGCTTCGTTCAAATATCGATGGTACAAAAACATCTGCCTGGCTGTGGATCCTGCTTCCTGAATTATCTCCTGTATAGGATTCAGGGGGCCAAACCAAACGGGGATGTATATCATTGATGCCATGATAAATGATGATGATATCCGGTGCAAGGTCCAATATTCTGAATTCAAAATTGATCAAAGATTCCCAGCTACTCCAACCACTGGCTCCTGCATTCACAACATCCACGTTGCTGATCCCACTATCATGTAAGCATTTTTCAAGAAGGTAAGGATAGGACTTCTGATAATTCTTAACCTGTCCGGTATATGTCGTTGACCCACCCAAACAAACGATCCTGATCCTACCATTTGGTTTCGGGATATCGATCTCATCGCCACGATAACCTAAAGAGTTGTGTTTATTGACGTCTGTAATATAATTCGGGGTTGGGATATAGTCAAGGTAGCGGTGGGGTGAGAATTTTGTTTTATTATCGATGGCTCTACTTTGAAGTTGATCAAATGAACCATACCTCAAAAAGGTATTGTCGTCAGCAAAATTCTTCAAATAGATATTCGAGGATATTTCCAGGACAACAAATAAAAGGATCAGTGTCAAGAAAAAGATAAAGATGTTTGAGAGTTTTGCCTGCACGGGTTTTGTGAATATTTTTTACTTCTTTATAATTGAAATAAATATAGCTATTATATTAAAAACAGTGAGTCAATATGGATAATTAATTATTAATGACCCCGTAACCTCTCAATAAAATAAAATTTTTGTTTATTGAAATGCCTATGTTTGCAAAAAAATCAAACTATGAGAAGAATCACTACAATTATTTGCGGGCTACTATTATTAAACTGCACTGTTTTTAGTCAACACAGCACTTATTATATTGGCCATAGTGGTTTTGGCTGGGACCTGATTGTTGGAGAGATGGTGAATGACCTGGCCACCGATGCTGGGATCATCACTTATGATTATGGTTTTCAGTTCATTGGAGGTACCTGCATCTCTTATCAATGGGAAAATCATAATACCCCACAGGGAGGAACTGATTCTCACCTTGAATTGCCTACCGGAAATTATGACATCCTGGTCATGGCTGAGCAGATCCCAATCTCTGAAGTGATCTATACAAGTCCTTGGGGCTGTAACCTCAGATCTGTGGCAGCAGTAGATAGTTTTTATGATATGGCCGTTGGTGCTAATCCTAATACGAGGGTATACCTTATGGAATTCCATAATGAGGTAGACGGCACCAGCCCTACGCCTTATGCAGATTGGGCAGCCCTGAATGCATCTAATCGTCCGCTATGGGAGCAGGTTGTTGATTCTGTCACTTTGATCAATAGCGGTCCATCTGTTTGCATAGTACCTGTGGCAGCAGCTTTTCAGGCATTGGCTGATAGCGTGATCGCAGGTGCATTCCCCGGCATATCCAATTGGATGGATATATTTGACCCTAACGATACAATCGTTGCCACTATTCACCCAACAGAGGTTACCTATTATCTGGTGGCTTGTGTCCATTATGCAACCATTTTTGGTGAAAGCCCTGTAGGACTTACTAACCAAACGTTTGCCGCAGCTGGCTGGCCATTTGACACACCCACTACTGCCCAGGCACTGATGATGCAGGAGATCGCATGGGAGATAGTGAGCAATGATACGTATGCATGTATGCCTACATCAACTGGCATAGATAATAGAGAGCCATTAAATTCCTCAGTGGAAGCACGACAGGGCAATGATCAGCTCATTTTATCGTTTGATCAGGAAGAATTTAATTCGATAAGAATTTTTAATGTTCTTGGTGGGGAGGTACACTCCTCTTCGTTATCAGGAAATAGCTTTGTGTTTACCACCGATGGTATTGCTAAAGGTGTTTATTTTTATCAGTTATATGGCTCACAAATAGCTGCTGAAAAATTCATTGTACGATAAATCCTGCGATATCACCTCTTATCAAACAACTTGAAACTCAATACCTGCTTCTCTTATTTGAGATAGACCACTTGTTTTGTGTGTACAAATAGTTCAGTTTTAATGTTGCAGAAATAAATCCCTGTTTCCATTTTGTTCCCTATCTCATTCGTGCCATCCCAGGATAATTGATAAGTTCCTGGCTCATAATTTTGATCACATAGAGTAGCAATGGTTCTTCCATCAACGCTAAATATTGAGATGGTTACATTGCTTTTCTGAGCAACAGAAAAGGTGACCGTAGCATTTGAATAGAAGGGATTGGGGAAAAGCGCTATGTCTTCAACTGGAAGGGTAGACAAAGTTGGAACTACACCAACTGATTGAGGATAATAGTAGGCTCCCATATCTGCAACAGTGGAGTCAGGATCTTTTGGAGTTATTGGATCCCCTGCATCAATGCATGGAGAACCTGCCGATAAATGATAGGTCCCGTCTAACATAGGATCTACGGAAATGTCACCAGTACCTGCAGTTGCCAGGTCATAATTAGTTGTATTATTCCATACATCATTATAAGTATTAATAGCAACAATAGCACCCGTATCAATTTTAATACCTGTTCCGTTTCCGGTGATAATATTATTCTTGAAAATTGAGGAACAAAAACCTGATAGAATTCCATAGGTTCCATTACTGACAATAGTATTATTTATCACTATGGGGCTTCCGGATTCGTAGGTTTGAATACCATCTCCGGTGTTGCTATATACAAGGTTGTTCCTTATAATTGGAGAGGCTCCCGGAGCTCCTGACCAGTGACCTTCTGAGTAAATGCCCATAAAACAGTTTGTGACAATACAATTTTGGATGATAGGATCACTAGTGTAAACATGGATGCCAACATTCGCTCCATTGATGACCTTGAAGCCATCAACAATGGTATTTGCATTTCCAGAGTCAATTTCGAAAGCACTTACTGTAGAATCTTGTAGGTCAATGATGCAGGTGAGAGGCCCATTTTGAGATTTGACGATGATCTCTTTTCCATTTAGATCAATATTAATATTGCCTGCACCCGTATAAGTTCCATCGGACACAACAATGATGTCACCATTGTTGGCTGCATCTATAGCTGCCTGAATCGTTGTGTAGTCTGCTGGAACAAAGATGATTGTCGCAAAGCAATTGTACGAAAACGATAAAATAACTGCTATAATAAATAGTTGTAAATTCTTCATTTTGATTTTTTTTGGAGTTATTAATGTTATTAAGAATAACCATTTTAAATATATTCAGTTATTAAAGGTAAGGCATATTTCAATACTGAGTACTAAAATTACAAGAAGTTTACACTTCTTTTCTTCAAAGTAGAAGCAGTCACCGAACTCAAGAGTAGATCAATAATTAGGAGTAACTCCCATATTATAGAAGATGAAAGTCAGCTCATCAGCAGCTTCTTCAATCCGTTTAGAAGTTGGCTTTCCTTTGCCATGACCAGCCTTTGTTTCGATCCTAATCAATACTGGGTTATCACCTACATGCTTTTCCTGCAATGTGGCAATGAACTTAAAGGAATGTGCCGGTACCACCCTGTCATCATGATCTGCAGTGGTGACCAATGTGGCCGGATAATTTACGCCTTCTTTAAGATTGTGAACTGGAGAGTAACCATATAGATAGTCAAAGTATAGAGAAGTGTCGCTTGATCCGTACTCATCTGCCCAAGCCCATCCAATGGTAAATTTATGGTAACGCAACATATCCATTACGCCCACACCCGGTAAGGCAACCTTAAATAATTCAGGCCGTTGGGTCATAACGGCACCCACCAACAATCCGCCATTTGACCTGCCTGAGATGGCCAGTTTCTCAGGAGATGTATATTTTTCTTTGATCAAATACTCTGCTGCCCCGATAAAGTCATCAAAAACATTTTGCTTTTTCAAAAGCATACCTGCCTTATGCCATGCTTCACCATACTCGCCACCCCCTCTTAAATTCGCAACAGCATAGACACCGCCATTTTCCAGTAAGATCAACCGAGAGATCTTAAAGTTCGGCAATATATTGATGTTGAAGCCGCCATATCCATAAAGTAAAGTTGGGTTCTCTCCATTGAGTTCGATCCCTTTCTTATGCACAATGAACATTGGAATTTTAGTGCCATCCTTACTTGTATAAAATACTTGCTTTGTCTCATAATCATCGGGATTGAAATCTACTCCCGATTCTCTGAATAAGGTAGAGGTATTATCATTGATATTGTACATGTAGATACTGGTAGGATAGGTAAAGGAGGTAAAAGTGTAAAAAGTGATAGAGTCTTCTTTTTCTCCACCAAAACCAGTAGTGGTACCTAATGCCGGAAGTTTGATCTCCCTCTCAAAGTTGCCTGCAACATCGAATATGTGTACCCGGTGGCTCGCATCGATCAGGTATTTGGCAAAGAGTTTTCCGCCGATCATGCTTACAGAATAGAGCTTATTCTCACTTTCCGGAATGATGTCTTTCCAATGGTCTACCCTAGGGTTCATTGGGTCAACTAATACTAATTTGCTCATGTCTGCATTCAGATTGGTTTCAACCAATAGCTTGTCTCCGGTATTATCAATTACCCAGTGATCGTTCTCAAAATTGTCAACAATGGTCACGAATTCTCCAACTTCAGCTTGCAGGTCTTTGCAAAACAACATGTTGCCGCTGGTAGATTGAGAGGAATATAGAATAAGGAATCTTTCATCTTCAGTAATTTGTGCATAGAAATTTCTATGAGGTTTGGTAGGATCCTCATAAATGAGTACATCATCATCTTGCAGTGTTCCCAATTTGTGATAGTATACTTTATGATACTCATTGGATGACGTTAACTCCTCACCTTCAACAGGTGCATCATACCTGCTATAGTAAAAGCCATCACCATGCCAGGAAATGCCTGAGAATTTTACCCAGTTGAGGTGGTCTTCCATTTTTTGTTGGGTATTCACTTGCATGACAAAGATCTCCTTCCAGTCTGATCCTCCGGTAGATACAGCATAAGCACAATAGGCAGCATCCTTTGAAAAAGATAAACCACTCAATGCAATGGTGCCATCATCACTAAATTTGTTGGGATCTAAGAATAAACGGGGTTCCCCCTTTAATCCATCCATCGTAAATAGTACATCCTGATTTTGTAATCCATCATTCTTATAGAAGTAGTAATGATCACCCTTTCTGAAGGGGGCGCTAAACTTTGGGTAGTTCCAAATTGCACTTAACCGGTCTTTGACCTTGCTCCTAAAAGGAATGGAGTTGAGATAATTAAAGGTCACCTTATTTTGTTCAATGACCCATTGCTTAACATCTTCTGCCTGGTCATCCTCTAACCAACGATATGGGTCAGCTACTTTGGTCCCAAAATAGTCGTCAGACTGATCTACTTTTTTAGAAACATGATAGGCGATCGGTTCATGGGTAACATAGTTGTCTTGCTGATTACATGCCGTTATAAACAGGGTGATTATTGCAAGTAATAGGGTATATTTTTTCATTAGCAAATAGCTTTATTTATTATTAGAATCAAGATGAGACAAAGTTAAAGAAATATTCATTAGTGAAAAAGAATGAAATGCTAAATTGTGTTAAAGAATGTTAATTGGATATATGAGGGAAGAAATGGTAAAATGGTGATTTTTGAACAAAACTTTCGAGATTGGTGAATTATGAGTATTTTTGGTCGAAACCAAATTTGAATAATGTCCCTTATTATACGCATACAGATCTTTATTTGCATATTGCTTCTTGGGGTAACTGCAGGTTCTTTTGGAGGTCCGAAATGCTTATTCCCAAAGAGTATTGTAGCTGATCAGCAAACGGGATTTAAACCGGTGCCTAAAACATCAGGGATCATTTTCAGAGTACAGATCATGTACTCCAAAGATCATTTACCGATCACTTACTTTAAGAATGTAAGCAATGTAATGCTTGATATTAGTGCATCTAATACAATAAGATATGTAGTAGGGGGCTTTAGTTACTTTGAGTCGGCGAATGTGTACAAATTGCAAATGGTAGAACTAGGTTACATAGAGGCCAACGTAGTTGCCTATAATAACGGGGTACGGATATTGGTTGATGAAGCCAGGGAGATCGTTGATGCCACATTTAATATTCCTGATCTTACAAAGAGTAAGGAGAAGAAGAAGGAAAAGGAGAAGGAGAAAAAGAAAGAGGTTGAGCCAATTTTACCGGTCCCTGATATCGTTGATGAAAATGCACCGGTTGAATTGAGAGTTCAGTTGATCACTACCAAAGAGAGACTGCCAAAGAACTATAAAAGATTTAGAGGTATTAAAGGGATCTATTTTGAGCAAAGTAAAGATGGGTATTACCGCTATTTTCTTGGCCGATTTATCTCCATACAAAAAACAGCGAAATTGGCGATAATTATGAAGGAGATAGGATTTAGTACCGCATTTATTGCAGCATATAAAGGAGCCATTAGAATTCCACTCAGTGATGCAAGGGAATGGCTGGAGAAAAATCCTCAAACATTAAAGGATCAAGACCTTGTCTTTGAACAATTTAATGAAGTAAAGGAGGTTGATAATAGAAAAGTGGAAACTCTTCCTTCTGCCAATAAAACCAAAGCAGAAGATGTAGAATTTAGAGTTCAATTAGCAGCCAACAAAGCAGATACCCCTGAAAATTTTTACTGGACCAAAGAAATAGACAGCATCTATTTTGAAAAGGGGAGAGATGGCTATTACAGATATTTTGTGGGAAGATGCAAAGGTTTTAACCAGGCATGGAAGCTGAAAGAAGCTATGGTGAAGAGTGGCTTTGCCGGTGCTTTTATATCTGCCTATTTGAAGGAAAAAAAAATTACTATTGAAGAAGGTGTTAAATTGAGTGAAAGCGGAAAATGATCAAAAAGTATGAAAGGTAATTTAGCAGAGAGTACTCTCCATTTTGGGTCACCGAGATTAAGAAGGTTCAAAGAATATCTTGGGGAATTTGTTTATGGAGGTATTGATGGCAGTGTAACCACATTTGCTGTTGTTGCAGGTGCTTCAGGTGCTGATCTGAGTACCTCAATAGTGCTTATATTGGGTTTTGCTAACTTATTGGCAGATGGCTTTGCCATGTCCGTGGGCAACTACCTCTCTACAAAATCAGAAATTCAAAACTTTAATAAACATGAGAAGATAGAGTATTGGGAGATTGAAAACCTTCCTGAGAAAGAGAAGGAGGAGATAAGAGTCATCTATCGGGCGAAAGGTTTTGATGGCGAGCTACTTGAAAAGATCGTAGATGCTATCACTGCCGATAAAGATCGGTGGGTGGATGTGATGATGAAAGAGGAACTTGAAATGTCCAGATCAACAAAATCACCTTTTAAAACAGCTTTCGTTACTTTTCTATCTTTCATAGTTGTGGGACTGATCCCTTTGATGGCTTATGTCTACAGCTTCTTCTATGAGGCAAGTAGTAGCTGGTTATTTCAGGTATCCTGCCTGATGACCTCAGTACCATTTATCGTAATTGGCTATTTAAAGAGTAATGTAACCCAAACAAGTAAGTTCAGAAGTGTGATCGAAACACTTATATTGGGTGCAATGGCTGCAATGGTGGCCTATTTTGTAGGGGATATCCTGGAGAAAATGATCCTAAACTAGGATAACAACTAACGAATTAAAAAATAAATTTGACTCTAAGTATTATTATTGATAGTTTTGCATCATACTTTATGAGTAAAGTATAAGAATAGCAATATATATTGCTGAATTTCGTTTAATGGACGTAATGAAAAAGATAGGAGCCATATTATTATTAGCAATTTTCCTGGGATTTAGTACAGGATATGTGGTAGCTAAGCATTATTGCGGAGGCACCTTGATGAGTACTGAAATTGTATTTGCCAAGGATCACGTTTCATGCTGTGATGATGATGATATGGATGAGAATTGCTGCCAAAACGAAGTCAGCTTTTTCCAGATAGATGAAGATTATTGCAGTACGCCCTTAATGGGCAGTACCACACCCATTGATTTTGTGCTTATTGGTTTTGCATCCCCCTCTTTCTATTGCATTTCAAATGCAAACCCTGTAGCCTACTTAAACTACAAACCCCCTTTGATAGAAGTGAACCATCCGGTGCAACTTCAATCTTTCCTTCTTTAATATCATATTTATTAAGTATTGGTATTGGAATTACCTTTAGCTGATCGTTCAGCATTTTGCCATATTCCAAGAGTTTTACAATTACATCAACCGATATGCCTAATATTATGATAAATAAGACCATCAGATTTTTTCTTGAGAACAAATTAGTAGCCGCTTTATTATTGCTCATCTTCATCAGCTGGGGAATTGGGAACGCCCCTTTTAATTGGAAAATGGAGTGGTTCCCTCGTGATCCTGTTCCCGTTGATGCGATACCCGATATTGGAGAAAACCAACAGATCGTTTTCACCGAGTGGATGGGCCGTTCTCCGCAAGATATGGAAGATCAGATAACCTATCCATTGACCACTGCACTGCTAGGGATTCCTGGAGTAAAGACCATACGGAGCAGTTCTATATTCGGCTTATCTAGCATTTACATCATTTTTGAAGAGGGTATTGAGTTCTATTGGGGCCGTACAAGGATACTGGAAAAGTTGAATTCTTTACCTAAAGGCACCCTGCCTGCCGGTGTTCAACCGGCTTTAGGGCCAGATGCCACAGCTCTTGGCCAGGTATTTTGGTATACATTAGAGGGCAGAGACCCTCAAACCGGGGCGCCTGCAGGTGGGTGGGACCCCCAGGAATTAAGGAGCATCCAGGATTTTTATGTAGGGTACGGCCTGACTTCTGCCAAAGGAGTCTCCGAAGTGGCCGCTATTGGTGGTTTTGTTAAAGAATACCAGGTGGATATCGATCCTGATGCCATGAAGGCCCATAATGTGAATATCGGCCAGATCATGATGGCTGTGAAAAAGAGTAATCTTGATGTGGGTGCCCGCACCATGGAATATAACCGCGCTGAATACCTGGTAAGAGGATTGGGCTACATCAAAAGTATTAGTGACCTTGAAAAAGCAGTTGTTACAGTGAATGATAATACCCCTATCCGTATCAAAGATGTGGCCAGGGTACACTTTGGCCCTGAGACGAGAAGGGGAGGATTGGATAAAGATGGTGCTGAAGCAACAGGTGCAGTGGTGGTTGCCCGCTATGGAGCTAATCCTTTGGAGGTAATCAATAGTGTCAAAAACAAAATAAAGGAAATTGCTCCCGGCTTACCAAGTAAAACCCTTGACAATGGTATTGTCTCAAAGGTTACCATTGTCCCATTTTATGATCGTACCGGCCTTATTAAAGAAACACTTGGCACCCTTCAGGATGGATTATTTCACGAAATTCTGATCGCCATTATTGTGGTGATCGTGCTGATGATGAACCTGAGGGCATCAATTCTTATCTCAAGTTTGCTGCCAATAGGGGTGCTGGTGACATTTATTGCTATGAAGCAATTTGGCGTTGATGCAAACATTGTCGCTCTTTCAGGGATCGCTATTGCAATAGGGGTGATGGTAGATGTGGGAATTGTGTTTACGGAAAATATTATCCGACATCTCGAAATAGAGGAAAATAAGTCCCTAAATGGGAAAAAATTGCTTGAAGTGATCTATACTGCTGCTGTAGAAGTAGCGTCAGCCATAATTACTGCTCTTTCTACTACCATCGTAAGTTTTTTACCTGTATTTGCTATGGAGGCAGCTGAAGGAAAACTCTTCAAACCGTTGGCATTTACTAAAACATTTGCACTGCTCGCCTCTTTGGCGATTGGCATTGTGATCATTCCACCTCTTGCGCACACTTTATTCTCCATCAGGTTTGATAAGAAGCGTATAAAAAGGACATTGGGCTACTCATTGATCGCTTCAGGTGTCATATTAAGTATTGCAACCGGAAACTACCTTGCAATGGCACTTACTGCTTTCGGTGTGAATAATTTATTGGAACATCGATGGCGCAGACATCAACGCAACTATTCCAATTATATAACTATTGCAATTACCCTTTGTATCATCATTTATTTCCTCTGCATTGAATGGCTGCCTTTAGGGCCAAAAAATAGCACAATGATCAACTTCCTATTTGTAATAGGTATCGTTGGAACTGTTTTGGGTACCCTGATGACTATAGTCCATTATTATTCCGTGATCTTGAAATGGTGTTTGCATAATAAGTGGAAGTTCCTTTCATTGCCGATCTTGATAGTTCTTTTTGGCATGATGGGTTGGTTGGGATTTGAAAAGGTTTTTGGGTTGGTGGCTGATAGTGCCAAAAAGATCGGAATTGACGTAAGAGCAACGAATTTCTGGAAGGAATCGGCTATTTTATTCCCCGGTGCAGGGAAGGAATTTATGCCTTCTCTTGATGAGGGCTCGTACTTGTTAATGCCTACAACTATGCCGCACTCCGGAATAGCAGAGAATATTGAGGTGATCAGGAAACTGGATCAACGTGTTGGGACTATTCCTGAAGTTGATATGGTAGTCGGTAAATGGGGGCGTGTAAAATCCGCCCTTGATCCGGCTCCAGTTTCTATGTTTGAGAATATCATCAATTATAAACCGGAGTATATGGTCGATGAAAATGGTCATCGATTAAGGTTTAAAGTTGATAGGGAGGGTCGATTTCTTTTGAAAAGTGGAGAGGTGGCTGAACCAGTCAATGAGGACAATGAATTCATATTGTTAGGCCGGTCGGATCTTGTTCCTGATAAAAATGGAGAATATTACAGGCAATGGAGAGACTCAATTAAAACACCACACGATATTTGGAAAGAAATTGAGAAAACGACAAAAATTCCCGGGCTGACTGCTGCTCCTAAATTGCAGCCTATCCAAACTCGCTTGATCATGCTGGCAACAGGCATGAGGGCTCCCATAGGTATTAAGGTGTTTGGCCCTGACTTGCCAACTATCGAGCACGTAGGTTTGAAGCTCGAACAGATATTGCAAAATGTGGAGGGTATCAAGCCATCTTCTGTTTTTGCTGATAGAGTAGTAGGAAAACCCTATTTAGAGATTAAGATTGACAGGGATGCCATAGCCCGGTATGGGCTCACAATAAAAGACATTCAGCACACCCTTGAAGTTGCGGTGGGTGGAATGTCTCAAACAATCACTGTTGAAGGCAGAGAGCGTTTTCCAGTGCGGGTTCGATATGCACGTGAGCTTAGGGATAATCCGAATGATCTGAAAAAGGTGCTGATCCCAACTCCAACAGGTGTGCAGGTACCGCTGGGTGAATTAGCGAAATTAAATTATGTTAGAGGGCCCCAAATGATAAAAAGTGAGGATACTTTTTTGAATGGATATGTGATCTTTGACAAAGAGGAAGGGTATGCAGAAGTATCTGTGGTGGAAAACGCTGAACGTGTTATTAAAAGCAAAATTGAATCAGGAGAATTTATGGTACCCGCAGGAGTTAGCTATAAGTTTACGGGTAACTATGAGAATCAGGTTAGGGCAACAAAACGGTTGGCAATTGTTGTACCGATATGTTTGCTGGTAATCTTCATGATATTGTACTTTCAGTTCAGGTCTGTGATTACTTCTTCTTTAGTGTTTTCAGGTATATTTGTAGCCTTTGCAGGTGGATTTATCATGATCTGGTTATATGGGCAAGGATGGTTTATGAATTTCGAAGTTTCAGGAATGAACATGCGCGATCTCTTTCAAATGCATACCATCAACTTAAGTGTTGCCGTGTGGGTTGGTTTTATAGCCCTCTTCGGCATTGCTACGGATGATGGTGTGATCATGGGTACTTATATCAAACAGGTTTTTGAGAAGGAAAGGCCAACAACGGTTGAAGGGGTAAGAGCAGCCGTGTTGCATGCAGGCATTAAAAGGGTCAGGCCTGCGATGATGACTGCTTCTTGTGCCATCATTGCTTTGATCCCAATCCTGACTTCTACAGGCAAAGGGGCTGATATTATGGTGCCCATGGCTATCCCTACTTTTGGAGGAATGACCATACAAGTGCTAACCATGTTTGTGGTGCCTGTTTTGTATTGCATGTGGCAGGAAGGAATGGTGAAAAATAAAATTTAAAAATTGGAAAGAAGAAAAAAAGAGAAGAAAAAGAAATCCACTTTTGTATAGCCAAGAGGCACTACATGGAGATAAAATAGAAAAACATCATTAAATCAGTATAAATGAAAATAGTAATAAAGAGAAAGGCAAGGAACAGATTACTGTTGACGATTGTCTTTTGTCTTTCGTTGTCAACAGTTTTTGGCCAAGAGGTACTGGATAATTTTCTGGTAGTAGCTGCAAAAAACAATCCTAAACTCAAGGCCTTATATGCACAGTATTCAGCTTCGTTTGAGAAAGTAGCACAGGTTGGCACATTACCTGACCCAATGCTGGGTTTTGGATACTTTATCACTCCCGTAGAGACACGGTTGGGCCCTCAGCAAGCTAAAGCATCGGTATCACAGATGTTCCCCTGGTTTGGTACTTTAAATGCGAAAGAAGGTGTCGCATCTGAGATGGCTAAAGCAAAATTAGAGGCATATATGAGTGCAAAGAATCAATTGTTTTTTGATGTGAAATGCACCTATTTCAATCTTTATGTTATCAGCAAGGCGATTGAAAGAACCGCTGAAAGCCTTGCATTACTGGGTTCTTTTAAGCGGTTAGCAACTATTAAATTTGAGATCGGTAAAGTAGGGATGGCAGATGCGCTTCAGGTAGAAATAGAAAATAAAGAATTAGAGAATCAACTGGCATTTTTAAAGAATAGGGAGGTATCGCTGCAAGCTAAGTTTACTGAATTGTTGAATGTTGCGAAGCAACTTCCGATAGCATTTCCTGATACCCTTTGGCATGAAGATATAAATATTGAAAAAAGTGCGGCGTTGGATTCTATTATCTTACGTAATCCTGATCTGAAGAAGATGGAGATTATGATGACTTCACTATCGAAACAAATTGACGTTGCCCGAAAGCAGGGCATGCCATCTTTTACACTTGGAATGACTTATATCAATATCAATGAACGGACAGATATGAATGTGCCCGATAACGGAATGGATGCTATCATACTGCCACAGGTTGGCCTTAAGATCCCGCTCTACCGGAAGAAATATAGGTCGATGGTAAAAGAGGTCGAGTTCCAAAGAGAAGTGGTCCAATATGAAAAAGAGAGCAGTGCTAATCATTTTAAAGCAGGTTTTGAAAAAGTATATAATGAATTTCTCGATGCGCAGAGAAATGTGAAATTATATGTGCACCTTACAACTCTTGCCCGTGAAGCCCTCAATATTCTTATTACAGAATACGCTTCTGCAGGAAAGGATTTTGAAACGCTTCTTCACATGGAAAGGAAATTATTAACCTATAAATTGGAACTTGAAAAGGCCAGGGCTGATCAAAATACTGCTGTGGCTTATATGAAATATTTAATGGGAAGTGGATAGGTGTTTCTGATGACAATCCATTAATAAATTATTGATCAAAAAATTTTCAAGAAAAAAGAAAAATTAGAAATTATGAATTCACTTATTAAGAAGATCACCATTTGGATGAATAACCATATCCTTTTATCCATTTTACTCATCTTCATATTCGGTATTATTACCGGTAAATGGGTTTTGCATAAACCGGAGGATCGATCAACCATTGATTCATCAACGGATAAGACTGTAGAGTCAGCCTCACCTCAAGTCTGGACATGCTCCATGCATCCTCAGATCCGTCAGGATGAGTTTGGATTGTGCCCTATATGCGCAATGGAGCTTGTTCTTGTGGAAGTAGGGTCAGGTAATGAATCCCCCTATCAGATTGCCATGAGTGAAGCAGCTATGAAAATTGCTGAAGTGCAAACCACAATTGTTGAGCAAATGAAACCCTTCAAAGAGATATTATTTCAAGGCAAGGTGAAAGCGGATGAACGTATGATATTATCGCAAACAGCGCACATCCCGGGAAGAATTGAAAAATTGTATATCAGCTATACGGGAGCAAAGGTGCATAAAGGAGAAAAGTTAATTGCAATATATTCACCTGAATTAATTACCGCTCAGGAAGAATTGTTTGAAGCGCTAAAACATAAAGACACTTATCCGGCATTGCTCAATTCAGCAAAAAAGAAACTGAAGTTATGGAAATTGACCGATAAACAAATCGCTGGGATAGAAAATTCAGGAAAGGTGATGACAGAGTTTGACCTGGTTGCAGATTATGATGGGATTGTAACCAAAAAGATGGTAACATTGGGAGATCACGTGAAAGCAGGATCTGTTTTGTTTCATATTACTAACCTTGAGCGAGTTTGGGTAATGTTTGATGCTTACGAGAGCGATATCCCCTGGGTAAATAAAAATGATATTATTCAGTTTACGGTAAGGTCAATACCCGGAAAAACATTTACCGGCGGCGTTACCTTTATTGATCCGGTTGTGAATCCTGTCACCAGGGTAGCATATGTGAGAATGGAACTTGACAATCCGGGAGAATTGCTTAAACCTGACATGTTTGTTAGCGGAAAATTAAAAGCCAAACTCCCCGGAGTTGATCTTGCAACGATGATCCCAAAATCTGCAGTATTGTGGACCGGAAAGCGTGCAATTACTTATGTAAAAGTACCTGGGCAGGAGAAACCCGTTTTCGAATACAGAGAAGTTATCCTTGGAGAAGATGCCGGAAATTTCTATGTGGTAAAACGAGGTCTGGAGGTAGGGGAAGAGATTGCGACCAATGGTGTATTTAAAATTGATGCAGCAGCACAACTGCAGGGGAAGGCAAGCATGATGAATCCCGATGCAGGACAGTCCTCTGGGGCAGATGAGGAACAGGATGGGAAAGTTATAACTGATATATCCGTAAGTGTGGTGAATCCTGAGTTTATTGATCAGTTGAATCAGTTATTTTCTTCTTATCTGATGATGAAAGACGCTTTTGTAGCTTCTGATGGTGAAAAAGTAAGGGGCGCTGCTGTAGTTGTAAAGGAATTGCTGACAGCCATTGATGCGAAATTATTGATTGGAGAGGGACGTAAGAAATGGATCGACTTTTCGGAGAAACTACTGGCAAGTTTGGATGGAATTGAAACAAATGACGATATTGAGGAGCAAAGAGGGAACTTTTCTTCCTTTGTGGGGAGTTTATATCCCTGTTTGAAATATTTTGATGTTGGCGGTGGAAAGATATACTACCAGTTTTGCCCAATGGCATTTGACGATAAGGGCGCCTATTGGCTAAATGATACCAAAGACATCCGAAATCCTTACTTTGGAGATATGAAGTTGAAGTGCGGCTCAACTATTTCAAGCTTTTAATAAAGGTATTTTTTAACAAATAAATGTAAGACCATGAGTTATTATTTTTCTAAAACCTTAACTGGTATTAGCTTTGATGAGGCCATACGATCTGTAACCGATCTGTTAAAAGAAGCCGGGTTTGGAGTGCTTACTGAAATTGATGTGACATCGACTTTTAAAGAGAAATTGGACGTTGATTTTAAGAAGTATAGGATATTGGGAGCCTGTAACCCAAATTTTGCCTATAAAGCCATCCAATCTGAGGATAAAATCGGCCTGATGATGCCCTGTAACGTAGTTGTTGAAGAAACAGTGGAAGGAGGTATGGAGGTGTCGGCAGTGGACCCTGTGGCATCTATGCAAGCAATTGAAAATCCCTCTCTTGGCAAAATAGCAGGTGAGGTGCGTGAGAAACTTAAAAATGTCATTGAGCAACTTTAAATGTTTGAGGAAATATTATATTCCTGATATTTAGAGATTTATATGTATAATTGTTAATTTTAGAAGCTAAACCAATAAGTTTTATTATGAAGAGATTATTAGTATTGTTAGGTACAACCATCTTCCTGTTTGGAGCAATTTTATTGAATGGCTGTAATGAGCCTGCCGAAGAGAATGCGGCTGATCAGGATGAGCAAGAGGTTGCTGCACCAGATCAGAATGAGGCAGATGCTGCTGAAGCTGAGGCCCCCGCAGAAGAGGCTGTTGAAGAAGCAGTGGCAGTCACATATGAATGCCCAATGCATCCTGAGCAAACTTCTGACACAGCTGGAACATGTTCTGTCTGTGGAATGGATCTACAGGAAAGAGGTGATGAGGGAGACCATGCAGGTCAAGATCATGAAGGCCATGATCATTAAGCTTTAGCCTAAGTATTCACTGTTTTTGAGTTTAGTTCCAGAAGGGTTATTTCCGGTAAAATGCCTACCCTTCCCGGGAAACCTATGTAGCCAAATCCCCTGTTGATATATAAATATTGACGACCTGTTTGGTATATGCCTGCCCACTTTGAATACATATATTGAACGGGACTCCATTTTATAGTACCCATTTCAAAACCGAATTGGAATCCATGTAAATGACCGGAAAAGGTGAGATCTATAGCAGTTTTGCCTTGTACTTCTTCATCCCAGTGTGTGGGATCGTGAGAGAGCAATATCTTAAAAGGGATATTCTCTGTGCCCTTCATGGCTTTTGACAGATCACCATATTGTTTGAATGGAACCTTGCCCCAATTCTCTACTCCAATGATCGCCATTGCGCCATCACCCTTTTCTACCTTTCGCCAATCATTCATAAGCAGAGTGAATCCAATACGATCGAAAAAGGATTTGATCTTTTCAAAGTTCCTTTGCTTAGCTTCTTGTGATTTCCATCTTCCATAATCACCATAATCATGATTACCCAATACCGCGTATTTACCCATTTTTGCTCGTAGCTTACTAATTACAGGCTCCCAACCGGCAGTCTCTTGTGAAAAATTGTTTACCATGTCCCCTGTAAATAATATGATGTCAGGATCCACGCTGTTGGCAAGATCGATCCCCTTGCTAACACTTTTGTAATTCTTATTCAAACTTCCCAGGTGAATATCTGAAAGTTGCACAATTTTTAGCCCATGAAATTGTGGTGGGAGATTGTCAAATTCGATAGTCTCTTTATAGACCTTAAAATTGAAGCGACCCCTGACCACACCTTCTGATATAGACAGGAAAGGTAAGGCTG
>CAZNGA010000044.1:16630-26360 GCA_964572485.1 uncultured Chitinophagales bacterium | reverse complement strand
GGCTCCTCTTCTTGTCCTTGATATTCCTAATCTATATACGGTATTATCTAGGCGTGATTCAAGCAATTGCAATAGGATCTCACCAGTAATCCCCTTTTTCTTTGATGCTTTTTCATACAAATTCGCAAACTGTCTTTCCAGAATACCGTAAGTATACTTTGCTTTCTGTTTTTCAGCTAACATTATTGCATACTGTGAAGCTTGTCTTCTACGCTTTGAAGGGCCGTGTTGCCCCGGGCGGTAGTTCTTCTTCTCCAGAGCTTTATCAAAACCAAAAATTGGCTCGCTAAAGCGTCTTGCTATCTTTGATGTTGGTCCTTTATATCTTGCCATCCGTCAGGTTGTTTATTGCTCTTTTATACTTTTCTATGATTAAACTCTTCTTTTCTTTGGGGGTCTACAGCCATTATGTGGTAAAGGAGTGATATCCCTGATAATTTGCACCTCAATGCCTGCACTATGTACTGCTCTGATCGCTGATTCACGTCCGCCTCCGGGCCCTCTCACAAATACATCTACTTTTCTCAATCCCAATTCATAAGCCACCTTAGCAGCATCTGAAGCAGCCATTTGTCCGGCATAAGGTGTATTTTTCTTTGAACCTCTAAATCCAACTTTGCCAGCTGAAGACCAGGAGATCACCTGACCACTCATATTAGCAAAAGTGATCAAGATATTATTGAAACTTGCCTTTATAAATACCTTGCCTTCCGGTTCAACCTTTACACTTCTTTTCTTTTTTCCTCTAGCCATATTATTTAGTTAATTACCTTATTATCCTTTTGGTGCCATTTTCTTTCCTGCTACAGTCTTCTTCTTTCCCTTCCTTGTACGAGCATTGGTTTGTGTACTTTGCCCTCTTACAGGAAGTCCTTTACGATGACGGATCCCACGATAGGAACCAATATCCATCAACCGTTTTATGTTGAGTTGCACCTCTGACCGAAGCGCTCCTTCTACCTTATATTCATCATTAATGATCTTTCTTATATTCGTAATATTGTCGTCACTCCAATCCTGAACTTTCACATTAATATCAACTCCGGCTTTATCAAGAATATTTTTGGCTGAAGTATTACTTAACCCATAGATATAGGTCAAAGCAATCTCGCCTCTTTTATTTCTTGGTAAATCAATTCCTGCAATTCTCGCCATACTTCAAAGTTTATTGATTAAGTTTAATTTTCAAGCAAAGATGAAGGGTTCTTACCCTTGCCTTTGCTTAAATCTTGGGTTCCTCTTGTTGATCACAAACAACCTTCCCTTCCTCCTAACAATCTTACAATTGTTACTTCTTTTCTTTATAGAAGTTCTCACCTTCATAATTCATCATTTATTTATACCTATAAGTAATACGGCCCTTTGAAAGGTCATAAGGCGACATTTCAACCGACACTTTATCACCCGGTAATATTTTAATATAATACATCCTCATTTTACCGGATATATGTGCAATTATCTCATGATCATTCTCCAATTGCACACGGAACATTGCATTCGATAATGCTTCAATTATCGTCCCGTCCTGTTTAATAAGTTCTTGTTTTGCCATTAAAATATATTACTCAATTAATTTAAGTCTGCAAATATCTAGCTTTTTAGCCTAATTTCCTGTATTTCATGGTTGTTTTTTACAGCATCCATGATATATTCAAACGTTGACAGCACCTCAGCTTGCGCCTTTTTTACCACTATGGTGTGCTCAAAATGCGCTGATGGAGATTTGTCTACTGTCATAATTGTCCAACCATCAGCAGATTGTACAACATTCTTCTTTCCAAGGTTGATCATTGGCTCTATTGCTATTACCAAACCTTCTTTAAGAACTAATCCCTTTCCTTTTCTACCATAATTGGCTACCTCAGGCTCTTCGTGCAAATTTTCCCCAATGCCATGGCCCACTAATTCTCTCACTACTGAATACTCTCTCTCCTTTTCCGTATAGTTTTGAATGGCAAAACTTATGTCACCCAATCTATTTCCATGAACAGCATGAGCGATTCCCTGATTCAACGACTCATAGGTTACATCTAGTAACTCTAGTGTTTCTTGGGCCACATTTCCTAAAGCGAAAGAAAATGCTGAATCTCCGTAAAATCCATCCATCAAAACCCCACAATCCACCGAAACTACATCACCATCCTTCAATTCACGATCTCCCGGAATGCCATGGACCACTTCTTCATTGATCGAGATGCAAACTGAAGCAGGAAACCCCTTATAATCTTTAAAAGCAGGGATCCCACCATTATCTCGAATATATGAATCCGCGATCTGATCTAGTTTAACAGTTGGCAATCCAACGGTAATGTTTTTCGCGACTTCTGCCAGCGTTTTTGAAACAAGCAAAGAACTATTTCTTATTAATTCAATCTCCTCAAGCGACTTATAATAAATCATCTATACAGCTGTTCCTCCGGTTCGACCTTTGATACGTCCTGACTTCATCAAGCCATCATAATGACGCATCAGCAGGTGGCTTTCTATTTGTTGTAATGTATCCAAAACCACGCCCACCATAATCAAAAGTGATGTTCCACCATAGAATAAGGCAAACTGTTGATTGACTCCAAAAGCCATAATAAATGCCGGAACAATGGCTACTATAGCCAGAAAGATCGATCCAGGCAAGGTGATCCTCGACATTACTGAATCTATAAACTCCGCGGTTTTTCGCCCGGGTTTCACCCCGGGAATAAATCCTCCATTTCTTTTCATATCGTCAGCCATCTGCATAGGATTTACGATCAACGCAGTATAGAAATAGGTAAATAGAACTACAAGCAATGCATAACTTACATTGTATATTACAGAATTAAAATTAGTAAAGGCTGCAATCACTCCCTGTCCTGTTGTTGAATCAGGGAAAAATTGAGCAATTGTTGCAGGGATGAACATCAATGCCTGAGCAAAAATAATTGGCATAACACCGGCAGCATTCACCTTTAAAGGTATATACTGTCTCACTCCGCCATATTGCTTATTCCCAACAATTCGTTTTGCATAGTTAACAGGTATCTTTCTGGTCCCCTGCACCAACATGATCACGGCCACAATGATGGCCATCAACACGATGATCTCCAGGATAAATGGGACTAGCCCACCACCACCACTCATCCGTGATGTCACTTCCGCAACCAGGGCAAATGGTAACCTGGCAATGATACCCACCATGATAAGTAATGATATTCCGTTTCCAATTCCTTTATCAGTTATTTTTTCTCCAAGCCACATCACAAAGATCGTTCCTGCTGTCAATACGACCACAGTAGATGCTGTGAACAAGGTTTGGTCAATTACAATTGCATCTCCAGCCATATAATTCAGATTCGCAACATAACCGACTGCCTGAGCAGCAGTGATGACCACTGTCAAATACCTGGTGATCTGATTGATCTTCTTTCGGCCGCTCTCCCCTTCCTTTTGTAACTTTTGAAAATAAGGAACCGCCATTCCTAAAAGCTGAATGGCAATTGATGCAGAAATATAGGGCATGATCCCAAGTGCCATAATTGAAGCACGGGAAAAAGCACCACCAGCAAACATATTCAATAGTCCAAAGATTCCTTCCTCTCCCTGGCTCATGAGATTATCAAGAGAACTGGCATCAATGCCAGGTAACACAACGTATGATCCAATTCTATAGATCAGGATCAAGGCGAGGGTGGTAATTATCCTCATCCTAAGATCTTCGATCTTATAGATATTGCGAATAGTGTTTATTAATCCTTTCATCTTCGTTATACAATTACAAATTTCCCGCCTTTTGCTTCAATAGCATCTTTAGCTGATTGGCTAAATGCATGAGCGGTAACATCTAATTTACTCTTAAGTTTCCCCATTCCTAAAATCTTGATCTTATCATTCTTGGAAACCAGTTTATTCTTTACAAGCACCTCAATATCCACGGATTTCAATTTATGGTTATCCGCGAATTCCTGGAGTCTGCTTAGGTTAAATACCTTATACTCAACTCTATTGATATTCTTAAATCCTCTTTTAGGAACCCGTCTTTGAAGGGGCATTTGTCCACCTTCAAACCATGGTCTGTTCTTATATCCAGATCTTGATTGCGCTCCTTTATGCCCTTTAGTGGACGTTCCGCCTCTTCCAGAACCCTGACCCCTGGCAATTCTTTTCCCCTTCTTTACTGACCCCTTTGCAGGTTTTAAGTTACTTAGATTCATCTTATTTGTATTCAACTTTCAATAAATGTGATACTTTACTGATCATGCCCAAAACTTGCGGTGTAGCTTCCTTTTCAATGGTCATATTCATCTTAGTAAGGCCTAAAGCTTTCATCGTATCCTTCTGTCTTTTAGGGCGATCAATAATACTTCGTATTTGTGTAATTGTTACTTTTGCCATTGCTTAACCGTTAAAAACTTTTTTCAAATTAATACCCCTTGTACGTGAAACGGTATATGGATCCCTTAAATTAGTTAAAGCACTTATCGTCGCTTTCACAACATTTTGAGGATTAGAAGTCCCTAATGATTTTGATAAAACATCTGTTACTCCTGCACTCTCAAGTACCGCACGCATAGGTCCTCCGGCAATAACTCCTGTACCATGTGATGAGGGCTTTATCAAAACCTTAGCTGCTCCATATTTCCCATATTGCTGATGGGGGATGGTACCATTATATACAGGTACTTTGATCAAATTCTTTTTCGCCACATCAACTCCTTTGGAGATCGCAACTGTAACTTCTCGTGCTTTACCTAGCCCGAAACCTACAATCCCATTACCATCACCAACTACCACTAACGCAGAAAAACTAAATGTTCTCCCTCCTTTAGTGACTTTTGCAACACGCTTGATATTGACAACATTTTCCTTCAGCTCAATTTCACTTGCTTTAACTCTATGGATATTAGTTCTTGACATAATTTTCAAATTTAAAAGGTCAATCCTCCTTCTCTGGCTCCATCAGCAAGTGCTTTCACCCTTCCATGATAAAGAAATCCGCCTCTATCAAAGACAACATTCTTAATCCCTAACTTGAGTGCCGTCTTTGCCATTTCCTGACCGACCATTTTTGATTTTTCTGTTTTTGTTCCTTTGCTGGCAGCAATGTCTTTTTGGCGCGATGATACATTGGACAATGTATGTCCATTCTCGTCGTCGATCAACTGCACATAAATATCTTTATTACTTCTGAATATAGCCATTCTAGGACATTCAGTTGTACCGGAGATCTTATTGCGAATTCCGAACCTGATCCTATTTCTTCTTTTTACTTTCTTTGCTAACATGATGATCTAATTTATTAAGTTGCTGCAACTACTTTACCTGCTTTTCTTCGTAATACTTCGCCTTCAAATTTTATTCCTTTACCCTTATATGGTTCAGGTTTTCTAATAGATCTTATTTTGGCAGCTACTTGTCCTATTAGTTGTTTATCATTACTCTCAAGAACGATAATTGCATTTTTTCCCTTTTGGGATTCCACTTCCACCTTCACTTCCTGAGGCAAGACAAAAAGAACCGGATGGGAATATCCAACTGACAGTTCCAAGCGCTGTCCCTGTGAAGTTGCCTTATAACCAACGCCAACCAATTCCAATCTGATGGTAAATCCTTTGCTAACACCTTCTACCATATTTGCAATCAATGATCTGTAGAGACCATGATATGCTTTATGCCTTTTTTGCTCAGAAGGCCTTTTAACGATCCCTACCCCATCTTCGATCTGAAATGAGATATCCGTATCCATCATCTGGCTTAATTGTCCTTTAGGGCCTTTCACAATCACTTCATTAACGTCAGTGACCGTTATTTCAACGTTTTCTGGTATTTCTATTGGATCATTACCTATTCTTGACATAATACTTTCTTTACAATTCTAATAAACGTAACATAACACTTCACCACCAATATTCTTAGTCCTGGCTTCCTTATCAGACATAATGCCTTGTGAAGTAGAGACAATTGCAATTCCAAGTCCATTGATCACTCTGGGCAACTTGTCAGCTCTTGAATAAATTCTCAGCCCCGGCTTACTTATCTTGATCAACTTCCTAAGGGCAGATTGATCTGTTTCCTTATCATACTTCAATGCAATTTTTATGACACCCTGATTCCCTGCCACATCATCAAACTTATATTTTAAGATATATCCATTGTTGTATAATATCTCAGTAATTCTCTTTTTGACATTTGACGCAGGGATCTCAACCACCTTAGCTCCCGCTTTCATTGCGTTTCTTATTCTTGTTAAATAATCTGCTATTGGATCGGTTATCATTATCTTATTTTCTAATTAAATTTATATATATACTATTATCACAAAATTATTGTAAGTCGCTTTACCAACTGGCTTTTGTTATCCCTGGGATCTTCCCTTCAGCAGCCAATTCCCTGAATTTGATCCTTGAAATTCCAAAGATCCTGATATAACCCCTGCCTCTGCCAGTGATATTGCATCTGTTCTTCAATCTAACTTTAGAAGAATTTCTGGGAAGCTTATCTAATTTTTGAAACTCCATTGTCTCTTTTAACGAACCTCTTCTTTCAGCATAAAGTGCTACAAGTCGTTCTCTTTTTCTCTGCCTGGCTTTTACGGATTCTTTTGCCATAATATTTATTTATTTCTTTTTGCTTTTAAATGGTAATCCTAGTTCAGAAAGTAATGCAAATGCTTCTTTATCTGAATTAGTGGATGTTACGAAGGTTATATCCATTCCATTCATCCTCGTAACATTATCCATATCTATCTCTGTGAAAATAATTTGTTCGGTGATCCCAAAGGAATAATTTCCCCTGCCATCAAAACTTTTGTCATCTATACCTCTAAAGTCTCTAATTCTTGGCATGGATACAGAGATAAGACGGTCAAGGAACTCATACATTTGGTCTCCTCTTAGGGTAACACGAGCTCCGATAGGCATGTCCTCACGAAGTTTAAAATTCGAGATCGCCATCCTGGCTCTAGTGGGAACCGCTTTTTGTCCTGCGATCATTGTCATTTCCTGAACTCCGGTGTCCACGATCTTTTTATCTGCTACAGCATCTCCCAACCCCTGATTCAAGCATATCTTTTTCAGCTTAGGAACCTGCATGATACTCTTGAACTTGAATTGCTCCATCAATTTAGAAACAATCTCGTCGCTGTATTTTTTTCTTAGTCTAGGTATATATTCCATTAGTCAATCACCTCCCCTGTTTTTTTTGCAACCCGAACAATTTTACCATCTACACGTTTTCTGCCAATTCTGGTTGGTTCATTGGTCTTGGGATCTATTACCATCAAATTTGAAATGTGTACTGCACTTTCTTTTTTTATGATTCCACCCTTCGGGTCTTCTTGCGAAGGCTTAGTATGTCTCGAAATAATTTTCACACCCTCAACAATAGCTCGTTTCTTTTCGTTGAAAATTGTCAAAACTCTACCTTGCTTACCTTTATCATCGCCGGATATCACCTTTACAATATCCCCTTTCTTAAGGTGTAGCTTTGGTTTTAACTTGTTTGCCTTCTTTGTATTGGTTTTCATAATATTATATAACTTCAGGTGCTAATGAAACAATTTTCATAAATTGCTTTTCCCTTAATTCACGAGCCACAGGTCCAAATATCCTGGTACCAATCGGCTCATCAGTAGGACTCAATAGTACAACTGCATTGTCATCAAATCGGATATATGATCCATCCTTTCTTCTTACATTTTTTTTGGTGCGAACGACCACAGCTCTTGTAACAGTCCCTTTCTTTGTAGTACCTGAAGGAATTGCATTCTTAACTGTCACAACGATCTTATCACCTATAGAAGCATATCTTTTACCTGAGCTACCCAATACTCTTATACAAAGTACTTCTTTGGCACCACTATTATCTGCTACTATTAATTTTGATTCTTGTTGTATCATGATTATTTAGCCTTCTCAATAATTTCAACCAACCTCCAACGTTTATTCTTGCTTAATGGCCTGGTCTCCATTACCTTGACAATGTCCCCTTCGTTGCACTCATTCTTTTCATCATGCATCAATAGAGTATTTGTCTTTTTAATAAATTTTCCATACACAGGGTGTTTGATCTTTCGCTCAACGGCAACTGTTGCCGATTTATCCATTTTTCCGCTGACAACTACCCCTGTTCTTGTTTTTCTTTTATTTCTATCTTCCATTATTAAAGCTTAAAGCGTTATTTTTTCTTCTCTTTCTTCTCATCCTTTTCTTTCTTCTCCTTCTTCTCTTCTTTATCTGCCTTACCTGAAGGTGGTGTTTTTTTATCCTCTACAACCTTTGGCGCTGCAACTTTCTTCTTTTTCTCATTAGGTACCTCAGCAGCTACCGGTGCAGGTTTTTGTTCTTTTCCTTCAACTTCACTTAATTCTCTTCTGCGAAATTCCGTTTTCAAACGGGCGATATTCCTTCTCGTCTCCTTCAATACCTGAGGATCCTCAACCGGGGAAACGGTATGATTGAACGTAAGCTTCCTGTAATGGAGCTTCTCATCTTTGATCCTCGTGATCAATTCCGGAGTAGACAATTGGTTTATATCTTCCTTTTTAATTTTAGCCATTTTCTGAAATTACTCTTCTATATAATCTTTCCTTACAACCATTTTAGTTTTGATCGGCAATTTCTGTGCCGCCAATCTGAATGCTTCCTTAGCCACTTCCATGGTAACCCCTTCTGCTTCAAACATAATTCGACCGGGTTTTACTACTGCAACCCAATGGTCAAGAGTTCCTTTTCCTTTTCCCATCCTCACTTCCTGAGGTTTTTTGGTAATGGGCTTATCGGGGAAGATCCTGATCCATACTTTCCCTTCACGTTTCATATAACGAGTCAAAGCAACTCTGGCTGCCTCGATCTGCCTGTCAGTGATCCAGCATGGTTCTACTGCTTTCAACCCAAAGGAACCAATATTCAAAAGGGTTCCTCTTGAATCATTGCCTTTACTTCTTCCTTTCTGGCGATTTCTATATCTTACTCTTTTTGGCTGTAACATTTTCTTGCCTTACTTTAATTTTCTCCAAAAGGTTTATTGAACTTTCTTCTTCCACCCTTCATCCTGAGATCGCCACCCTGGCCAATATTAGGAGAAAGGTCTCTTTTCCCAAGTACATCACCTTTACAAATCCATACTTTCACACCGATCTTTCCATATACGGTTTGTGCTTCAACAATTGCATAATCAATATCTGCTCTAAATGTGTGCAATGGGATTCTTCCTTCCTTATATTCCTCAGATCTGGACATTTCTGCACCGCCTAATCTGCCGGAAACTCTGATCTTGATCCCTTTTGCACCTAATCTCATCGTTGAGGCAATAGCCATTTTAGCCGCCCTACGATAATTGACCCTCGCTTCCATCTGCTTGGCAATAGTTTCTCCAACTATTGTGGCATCCAATTCAGGCCTTTTTACTTCAACGATATTTATCTGTATCTCTTTATTAGTGATCTTCTTCAGCTCCTCCTTGATCCTGTCAACTTCACCACCCCCTTTACCAATGATAATGCCAGGTCTTGAAGTTCGGATGGTGATCGTCAAACGCTTTAATGTTCGTTCAATAATTATGCGAGAGATGCCTCCCTTCACAATTCTTGCACTTAAATAGCGCCTGATCTTCTCGTCCTCATAGAGTTTTTCTGAGTAATCATTTCCTCCAAACCAGTTGGAGTCCCAGCCTCTAATGATCCCGAGTCTATTACTTATCGGATTTGCCTTTTGACCCATCTATTTTATTTTTGTTTTCACTTTTCTTTTTTGGTGCA
>CAZNGA010000044.1:0-16530 GCA_964572485.1 uncultured Chitinophagales bacterium | reverse complement strand
TTTGGTGCACTCGTCTTTTTAGCTTTTGCAGCTGTTGGCTTCTTTGCTACTTCTTCCTTCTTCTTTGGAGCTGCCTCGGCTGTCTTTGCCTTTGGCTCTGCTTTCGCTTTTTCCTCCTTACCAGTTGGTGTTACCTCTTTAGGTTTCTCCTCAGGGATCACCTCAGCTGATTTTACTTCTTCAACTGGAGCAACCTCCTGTGGAATTCTACTATCCACTACAATGGTAACGTGGTTTGATCTTTTTCTGATCCTGGTCGCCCTCCCCATTGGTGCCGGTCTCCACCTCTTTAACATGCCCGCTCCATCTACAAAAGCTTCCTTAATATATAGCTGGCTATCTTCCAACCTCATTCCTTCATTCTTTGCCTGCCAATTCGCCATTGCTGACAACAACAATTTCTCAACATTCCTTGATGCTTCCTTAGCGTTGAATTTAAGCAAATCCAAAGCTTCTTCTACACCTTTCCTTCTGATCATATCTACGACCAATCGCATCTTCCGTGGCGATGTAGGGCACTTTCTTAATTTTGCAACAGCTTCCATCTCTATACTATTAGCTAATTCAATTTTTTGGATGAATGACTTCTAAAATTCCTTGTGGGTGACAACTCACCTAATTTATGGCCCACCATATTCTCTGATATATAAACAGGTATGAACTTATTTCCATTATGTACCGCAATAGTATGCCCGATAAAATCAGGTGTGATCATTGACCTTCTTGACCACGTCTTTATCGCTTTCTTTTTACCCGATTCATTCATATCAAGGATCTTCTTCTCCAAGTTATGATCTATATATGGTCCTTTTTTTACTGATCTTGCCATAAGTTATTACTTGTTATTTCTTTCTTTTACTAATGATGAATTTTGATGAAGGTTTCTTTTTATTTCTAGTCTTCAAACCTTTTGCATACAATCCTGTTCTTGAACGTGGATGCCCTCCTGATGCTTTTCCTTCACCTCCACCCATTGGATGATCTACAGGGTTCATAGCAACACCTCTTGTTCTAGGTCTTCTTCCAAGCCACCTTCTCCTTCCGGCTTTTCCATACACCTGCAAAGCATGATCGGGATTTGATACTGACCCGATGGTAGCCAAACAGTTGATCATAATCTGTCTTGTTTCGCCGGATGGCAACTTAATGACCGCATATTTTCCTTCTCTGGCGATCAGTTGAGCATAGGCGCCTGCACTTCTCGCTAATGATCCTCCCTTTCCGGGTTGCATTTCAATATTATGTATCACAGATCCTAAAGGGACATCCTTAAGATATAATGCATTTCCAACTTCTGGAACAGCACCTTTCCCTGATGAAATCTTGGTTCCTACCTGTAATCCTTCAGGAGCCAGTATATACCTTTTCTCACCATCAACATAATGTAGCAAAGCTATAAAAGCCGTTCTGTTAGGATCATACTCTATCGTCTTTACTGCAGCAGAAATTTCAAATTTATTCCTCTTGAAATCTACGATCCTATATCTTCTCTTATGTCCACCACCTCTATGTCGAACGGTAGTTCTGCCCTTAGCATTTCTGCCACCGGAACTCTTCATCGGTGCCAGTAAGCTTTTCTCAGGTGTTGTACTGGTAATTTCAGCATAAGCGTTGCCAACCATGCCTCTCATGCCAGGTGTTACCGGATTATATTTCTTTAGTGCCATAAAATATGCTATATATTGCTATAAAAATCGATAGTATCACCTTTCACCAAAGTAACTATCGCCTTCTTTAATGATTTCGTTTTTCCTTTGGCAATACCTGTCCTCGTATATCTTTGCCTCGCCTTGCTCGGATTGATCATCGTTCTTACCTCTTCCACATTTACACCATACATTTTCTCCACAGCTTCCTTGATCTGAATCTTATTTGCATTTCTATTTACAATAAATGCGAACCTATTGAGTTTCTCACCCAACATGGTCATTTTCTCAGTGATCAAAGGTCTTATTAATATATCTTCCATACTATCAATTACTTTATTTCAGTGTTTCTTCGATCTTACCAAGTGCTTTCTCACTTATCAACAAACACTGAGCATTCAATACTTCATAAGTATTCAGCTGTGATGCAGTGGTAACAATTGTTTTCTTTAGGTTTCTTCCTGATAATAAAATCGAGGTATCACTTTCTGGTAATACCATCAACGTTTTCTTGTCCTGAACACCAAGGTTATCCAAAATAGTAAGATACTCTTTGGTCTTTGGCATATCAAAACTAAAATCTTCAACCAAAACAATACTCTTCTCTTTGGCTTTATAAGAAAGCGCAGACCTTCTGGCCAGTTTGCTCACTTTTTTGTTCAGCTTGATATTATACTCATGAGGTTTGGGCCCAAATACACGGCCTCCTCCCCTTAACAATGGATTCTTAATACTTCCCGTTCTAGCACTACCTGAACCTTTCTGCTTTCTAAGTTTCTTCATGGACCCTGTAATCTCTCCTCTTTCTTTTGTCTTATGAGTACCTTGGCGCTGATTAGCCATATACTGCTTCACGGAAAGATAAATTACATGGTCATTTGGATCAATGCCAAATATTTCCTTAGGTAGTTCAGAAGATCTTCCTGTTTTTTTACCTTTTATATCTAAAATATCCAGTTTCATACTATGCTTCAATAATTACATAAGACCCCTTTGCCCCGGCAATGCAGCCACTAATGACAAGTAGGTTCTTATCTGAAAAGATCTTAAGTATCTCGATTTTCTTTGTTTTAGTTCTATCATTTCCTGTTCTTCCTGCCATTCTCATTCCTTTCATTACTCTTGAAGGGGTAGAAGACATTCCAATGGAACCAGGAGCTCTTTCTCTATTATGCTGACCGTGGGTACGACCACCTACTCCATGGAATCCATGTCTTTTCACGACTCCTTGAAATCCCTTTCCTTTTGATGTTCCAACTGCAGTAATGATATCTCCTTCTTCGAAAATATCCACATTGACAACATCACCTAGTTTCATATCTTCATTGCCCGAAAACTCAACCAACTTTCTCTTTGGTGAAGTATTGGCTTTCTTAAAATGGCCCTGCATAGGTTTGGGAGTATTCTTTTCCTTTGCCTCCATAAACCCTAATTGTGTAGCTTCGTAACCATCTACATCCATCGTTTTGAGTTGAGTGACAACACAAGGACCTGCCTCAATTAAAGTGCAGGGCAGGTTATTACCACTTTCATCAAATAAACTGGTCATTCCTATTTTTCTGCCAATTATTCCTTTCATTATAGTTATACTTTTATCTCAACATCAACTCCACTTGGTAATTCCAATTTCATCAGCGCATCAACAGTTTTTGAAGTCGAACTGTAAATATCCAGCAACCTTTTATATGTACACAATTGAAATTGGTCCCTTGCTTTCTTATTCACATGAGGTGAACGTAACACTGTAAAAACTTTCTTTTCAGTGGGTAAGGGAATCGGTCCTGTTACTACAGCGCCTGTTGATCTGACAGTCTTTACGATCTTCTCAGAAGATTTATCTACCAGATTGTAATCATAAGACCTTAATTTTATCCTAATTCTTTGTGCCATGTTACACGTTATTATACTTGAACTTTACCTTGAGCTTTTGCAATTATATCTTCAGAAACATTATTAGGGACTTCAGCGTACTCTAAGAACTCCATTACTGATGTGGCCCTACCTGAAGTGATGGTTCGTAACTGGGTTACATAACCAAACATTTCAGCTAATGGTACTTTAACTTTAATTATTCTAGCATTTCCTTTAGTATCCATACCTTCCATGATACCCCTTCTTTTGTTGATATCCCCAACGACATCTCCTGTAAATTCTTCCGGGGTTATGATCTCAACTTTCATTATTGGTTCAAGCAGTGTGGGAACAGCTTTTTTATATGAATTTCTAAATGCTGCTCTTGCCACCATCTCAAATGCCATCTGATCAGAATCAACCGCATGAAATCCACCGTCATATAATCTCACCTTCAAACTCTCTAATGGATATCCTGCCAACATGCCATTAGACATCGATTCGGCAAATCCTTTTTCAACAGCAGGAATATATTCTTTTGGAACTGATCCGCCAACTATTTCATTTATGAACTGTAATCCAATCTGACCTTCATCAGCAGGACCGATCTCAATATGGATATCAGCAAATTTACCTCGCCCACCTGTCTGCTTCTTTAGCACTTCATGATGTTCGATCTCTTTTGTAATTGCCTCTTTATATGCCACCTGTGGAGTACCTTGATTACAATCCACCTTAAATTCTCTCATCAATCTGTCAATAATTATCTCTAAGTGCAATTCTCCCATGCCACTTATAATTGTCTGACTGGTATCTTGGTCTGTACGTATCTTGAATGTAGGATCTTCTTCAGCAAGTTTGATCAATGCTGTACTCAATTTATCAATATCTGCCTGTGTTCTTGCTTCAACGGCTATGCTGATAACAGGATTAGGAAAAGTAATGCTTTCTAATACAACAGGATGCTTTGCATCAACAAGGGTGTCCCCTGTTTTAATATTCTTGAAACCAACAACTGCTGCAATTTCACCAGCCTCCAAACTATCAAGGGGCTTTTGCTTGTTTGCATGCATCTCCAAGATCCGTGAGATCCTTTCCTTCTTTCCGGTACGTGTATTCAATACATATGATCCGGCTTTTAGCTCTCCTGAATAGGTCCTGAAATATGCCAGTCTTCCAACGAATGGATCTGTTACTATCTTAAATGCTAATGCTGAAAAAGGATCACTCGTGTCAGGCTTTCTGATCTCTTCTTTATCATTGTCAGGATTAATTCCTACAACTGGTGGAACATCAACAGGTGATGGGAGGTATGCCACAACCGCATCAAGAAGCGCCTGCACTCCTTTATTTTTAAAAGCAGAACCGCAAAGTACCGGTACAATAGAAATGTCTATGGTCGCTTTTCGGATCGCTGCAATTATATCCTCTTCAGTTATGGATTCTGGATCATCAAAGAATTTTCCTAGAATATTATCATCATATTCAGCAACGGCCTCTATTAATTTCTCTCTATATGTGGCAACAGTTTCAACCAAGTCATCAGGAATAGGAATTTCCTGATAGGTCATACCCAAATTTTCATCATCCCAAACGATCGCTTTATTAGCAACAAGGTCAACTACTCCTTTAAAATCATCTTCTGCTCCAATAGGTATCTGTAATAACACCGGATTGGAACCCAATTTTTCTTTTATTTGATTGACGACATCAAAAAAGTCAGCCCCAGCTCTATCAAGTTTATTAACAAAACCGATCCTGGGAACCTTATATCTGTTTGCCTGACGCCATACAGTTTCTGATTGAGGCTCTACACCTCCTACAGCACAAAATAGAGCAACCACACCATCAAGCACCCGAAGTGACCTTTCAACTTCAACTGTAAAGTCAACGTGACCGGGTGTATCAATGATGTTGATCTTATACTCCTGGGTTTCTTTTATTGACTTCCCCTGTTCAGAAGGATAATTCCAGAATGTGGTTGTAGCAGCAGAAGTAATAGTAATTCCTCTTTCCTTCTCTTGCTCCATCCAATCCATAGTAGCAGCACCTTCATGTACCTCTCCCAATCGATGAGTGATTCCCGAATAATAGAGTATTCGCTCAGTAACAGTAGTCTTGCCTGCGTCAATATGAGCTGCGATACCAATATTCCTGGTAAATTGTAAATTTCTCGCCATGTCTTCTTTCGCTACTATTAATTATTATATCCTAAAATGTGCAAATGCCTTATTCGCCTCTGCCATTCGATGCATATCCTCTCTTTTCTTAATTGAAGCTCCTTCGTTTTTTGAAGCAGCTACTATCTCCCCTGCTAATTTCTCTGCCATTGATTTTCCACTACGTTTTCTGGCAAATCCGATCATCCATTTTATTCCTAAAGAAGTCTTTCTGTCAGGTCTGATCTCAGTAGGGATCTGGAAGGTTGCCCCACCGATCCTCCTGCTTCTAACTTCAACCCCTGGATACACATTGTTCAATGCCTTCTTCCATACTTCATATCCATTCTCCTTTGTCATTCCTTCAACAGATTCCATCGCATCATAAAATATCTTATAAGCAATGCTCTTTTTCCCATCCCACATCAAACTATTCACAAATCTTGTTACTAAAGGATCGTTATATTTAGGATCCCCTTTTAATATTCTCTTTTTTGCTGCTTTTCTTCTCATTTTTAACTTGTTATCTGTAAATGGTTATTTTTTGGGTCGTTTTGCACCATATTTCGATCTACGCTGCTTTCTGTCCTCAACACCTGCAGTATCTAAAGTACCTCGCACAATGTGATAACGAACTCCCGGTAGATCCTTTACCCTACCTCCCCGAATAAGAACAATAGAGTGCTCCTGCAAATTATGGCCTTCCCCAGGAATATAAGCAATCACTTCCGGTCCATTTGTAAGCCTTACCTTGGCTACTTTCCTTAATGCAGAATTCGGTTTTTTAGGCGTTGTTGTGTACACACGAGTGCAAACTCCACGTTTTTGAGGGCAGCTATCCAGCGCCCTGGATTTACTCGTGGTTTTCAAGCTCAGCCTTCCCTTTCTTACAAGTTGTTGTATAGTTGGCATTTTTTACTTTATTTTTTGAGAAGTGCAAAGGTAGAGATATTATAGATAACATACAACATTAGTATGGAAAATTTTCTTTTCTATTTTATAAAAAATTACTTTTGAGGTTGCAATAGCGATTTATGAATGAAATGTTTTTACAAAAAAGATACCAATTATGAAATATCCTGCCATAAAAAATGAGCTTTTTATTACCAATAGAAGCAGGTTTTGCAAAGAGCTAAAACCTAACTCAATTGCCATATTTAATTCGAATGATGAAATGCCGAGAAGTGCCGATCAAACATTTGAATACAGACAAAATCCTGATATTTTCAGTTTGTGCGGTATTGATCAGGAAAAAACGATACTGATCATCTATCCAGACTGCCCTAATCCAAAATTCAGGGAAGTGCTATTCCTTAGAAAAACTGATGAGCAAATTGCGATTTGGGAGGGTCACAAGTATACTATGGAAGAAGCTGAAAAAGCATCAGGAATTAAGACGATTCTGTGGCTGGACGAATTTGAAACCATATTCAATACACTCATGAAAATTGCTCATAATTGCTACCTGAACATCAATGAGCATGAACGTTATTCTAATAGTGTCCCCTATAAGGATATTAGGTTCGCTAATGAAATAAAGAACACATTTCCGCTTCATAACTTTGAACGGTCTGCTCCCATTCTTGTAAAACTCAGAACTATAAAATCGGAAATTGAGATAGATCTCATAAAAACTGCCTGCTCCATCACTGAAAAAGGGTTTCGCAGATTATTAGGATTTGTCCAGCCCGGTGTTATGGAATATGAAATTGAAGCAGAAGTTTCCCATGAATTTCTTAGGAACAGGGCAACCGGACATGCCTATACCCCCATTGTTGCTTCCGGAAGGAATGCTTGTGTATTGCACTATATTGAAAATAACAAGGAATGCAAAGACGGCGACCTATTGCTCCTGGATATTGGGGCAGAGTATGCAAATTATGCATCTGACCTTTCTCGTACTATCCCTGTAAATGGGAAGTTCTCCAAAAGACAAAAAGATGTTTATAATGCTGTTTTAAGAGTGATGAAAGGTGCGATAAGCATGTTGGTTCCGGGGACCATCCTGGAAGAATACCACCTAAAAGTGGGGCTTTTGATGGAAGAAGAACTCATTAAACTTAATTTATTGAATAGTGCTGACGTGAAAAAGCAGGATCCTGCAAATCCATTATACAAGAAGTATTTTATGCATGGCACATCTCACTTCATGGGTATTGATGTCCACGACGTAGGAAGTAGATACGAACCCATGAAAGAAGGCATGATATTTACTTGCGAGCCGGGTATATATATCCTTGAAGAGAACCTTGGGATTAGGATCGAAAATGATATCCTCTTAACAAAAGAGGGGCCTGTCGACCTGATGAAAAGTATCCCCATTGAAGCTGAGGAAATTGAAGATCTCATGAATAACGGGTAAGGTCCATCCACAAGATTTTCATAAAATCATCTTGATTATTCCATGGCTTTACTAACTTTGCGTGAGCATAGTAAATGATTATGTCAGTTAGAAAAAGCTTCCCGAATTTTCTTACTTCCATCAACCTGCTGTTTGGATGTATTGCAGTCACATTCATAATTCATGGAGATATACAGACCGCTTGCATATTTGTACTTTTTGCTGCCCTGATGGATTATTTAGATGGCTTTTTCGCTAAAAAATTGAATGCCGGATCTAATCTTGGCAGGGAGTTGGATTCCCTTGCAGATATGGTCACCTTTGGCGTGGTCCCCGGATTTGTTTTCTACTATCTTTTAGATCAGAGTTCTTATTTTTCATTGTACCCTGCTATTCATCCAATTATTTATCTGTCACCTGCGTTTCTGATCACCATCTTTTCAGCTTTGCGCCTGGCAAAATACAATATCAGCGATGACCAGAAAGAGCACTTCCTCGGTCTTCCCACACCTGCCTGTACCTTATTGGTTATCTCTTTTCCATTGTTGATGAACCGCTATGAAGGATCCTTTTTTTCGGAGATGATAGGAAATCCAATAATAATTTATGGACTAATTATTGTCTTGAGTTATTTGCTTATTTCTAATATCAGAATGTTCTCCCTGAGATTTACCCATTTCAGATTTAAAGAAAATGAAATCAGATATATCTTTATATTTTTTACAATTATTTTGATCGCCATTTTTAAGTTGATATCTATTGGTTGGATCATCTTATTGTACATTATTATTTCACTGATCAGTAATGTTAGAAAGCATGAAATACCAAGCGCAAATTAATGTAATGCCATTAAAAGAATTGTTGGACCCACAAGGAAAAGCGGTGCAATTAGGACTTAAGAATCTTGAATTTAGCTCTATTGATAATGTCAGGATTGGCAAACGGATCACTTTAAATCTGGATGCCTCAACTGAAGAAGAAGCTAAACAAAAAGTGAATAATGCCTGTAACAAATTATTGGCGAACCCGGTTATGGAATATTTTGAGTTTACTTTGGATCAGATATAGCAACATTTATCTTTCTCAATAGGAATTTGCCCCTATAAAGTTGTTTTGAATTACTAACTCGGAAAATACTTTACCATCGTTTTATCAATAAATAGCAGATCACTATTTTTTCTATTCATCCTGCTTACCTTACCCACAGTTCATGGATTCTGCCAGGATATTTCCTATGCTAGAAGTATCATCTACACACTTACTTCTTTCTCAATGCACGGAAGAGGGTATGTAAATAAAGGAGATAGTCTTGCCGCCTCTTTTATCGCAAAAGAATATGAGGAACTCAATTTACAATCTTTTGATAAAGGTTTCTTCCAGCATTTTGAGGTGGCCGTGAACACCTATCCCGGCAATATGCAAATTACAATAGACGACATCCCCATTTCCCCCGGAAAGGATTTTCTGATCAAAGGTTTCAGCAAAGGGAAGAAAGGAACGTATGACCTCGTATGGCTCACCAAAGAAGTGGTCAAGAGTTCAAAACGCAAAAAGCGTTTTCTTGCAATTGATCTCTCAGAGAAATTCCTGATCGTCGACAGTACAGGTATGGGCAGAGACGGCGCATCCTCATTTCTGACAGACAACAAGGTGTATACTCCAAACTTCATTTACTTGGTGAAGGATCTTGGCGCCTGGGCGCCAATTCCGGAAGTGTATGATGTCACTGGGTTGGACATTCTAAAGGAAGTTGTACCAGAAAATGCAAAGCGTATTTCTATTGATATTGAAAACAAATATTTTGAAAGTTATATCACTCAAAATGTGGTTGGCTATATTGAGGGTGTAATCCCTGACACCTTTTTTGTACTAAGCGCACACTACGACCACTTAGGGCAGATAGGCCGGGATGTTCATTTCCCTGGTGGTAATGATAATGCCAGCGGTGTAAGCACCGTACTGAGTTTGGCAAAGCACTTTTCAAATCATGATACAAAACCAAAGTATTCAATTGTTTTTGTAGCTTTTGCTGCTGAAGAGCTCGGTATTCTTGGATCAAAGTATTTTGTTGAGAATTCGCCTATCCCCCTTCAACAAATCAAATTCGTGATCAATTTGGATCTCACGGGCACCGGTGACGAAGGGATGATGGTTGTCAACGGCAGAGTCTACCAAAGTGAATTTAACAAATTGGTTGAGATCAATACTGCGAAAGATTACCTTCCGGTCATCAAGAAAAGAGGTAAGGCAAGAAACAGTGATCATTACTATTTTACTGAAGAAGATGTCCCGGCTTTCTTCTTCTATACATTGGGTGGACCCGGATATTATCATGATATCTATGATAAATCTGAAACGCTTCCGCTAACTGAATTTAGTGATATACTTGATCTGATTATTGAATTTATCGGTCTGATGTAGGTTTACACCATTCAAGGTATTATGTTTGTAATAGTGGGCACTTTATTCATCATACCAACCCCGATCGGGAACCTTGGAGATATCACTTTTCGTGCTATAGATACTTTGAAAGAAGTGGATCTTATCCTGGCTGAAGATACCCGAAAGTCAAATATCCTTTTGAAGCACTATAAGATCGATCAAAAGGTGATCTCAAACCATAAATTCAATGAGCACAGAAAAGTAGAGAAGATAATAGCGATGCTGAAAGAGGGCAAGAACATAGGACTCATTTCCAGTGCAGGGACACCGGCCATTTCTGATCCCGGATACTTGCTAACCAATAATTGCATAAAAGAGAACATTAAGGTCGAATGCCTTCCGGGTGCCACCGCTCTGATCCCAGCTTTGGTTAATTCCGGGCTTCCTTCAGAAAAATTTTGCTTTGAGGGTTTCCTGCCCCATAAAAAGGGGAGACAAAAATTATTGAAAGAGCTTTCCACAGAGACCAGAACAATGATCTTTTACGAATCGCCCCACCGGTTCAATAAGACCATTACCCAAATGGCTGAGCATTTTGGAAATGACAGAAATATATCAGTGTCTCGAGAGCTCACTAAGATCCATGAAGAGAATATCACAGGGACCATTGGAGAGGTCATTGACTTCTTTAAGGAGAAGAAAATTCAGGGTGAGTTCGTTATTATTGTATCCGGAAGCAAAAGAAAGCCCAGTAAATGAAACTTCGTCAATTAAATAAAAATTACTTTCTCCTGTCTATAGTAAGCGGCCTGCTCTTATACCTTTCATGGCCCCCACTTCCATTCACCTTTCTTATTTTCTTCGGGATGATCCCTTTACTATTCATCGAAGATAATATTAGCAATAAAAGTGACCATGCTTCCAGTGGGCAATTATTTGTATACATTTATTTAGGTTTCCTCATCTGGAATGGATTGGCTACGTGGTGGATCAAAAATGCAACATTTGGAGGAGCTATTGGTGCAATATTCGCAAATTCTTTACTGATGTGCATCCCATTCCTATTATTTCACAGGACCAAAAGAATTTTTGGCCCCGGGACCGGGTATTTCTCCTTGATACTCTATTGGATAGGATTTGAATATCTCCACCATCTTTGGGAGTTAACATGGCCATGGATGACCCTTGGGAATGCTCTTTCAAAACACCCTTCATGGATACAATGGTATGAATATACAGGGACACTCGGTGGAACTTTTTGGATATTGCTCATCACGATCACATTATTTGTGGCAATAAAAGAGTTTCTTTCATATCGCTCAGAAAACGGAGGGGATAGTGGTGGCCAATTCATAGTTTTTGGCAAACCGCTCGCTATAATTTTGGTTCCCTTGTTGATCTCAATATATATGTACCATAGCTATTCAGAATCGGGAAAAGAAGTTGAAGTGGTGGTCATCCAACCAAATATTGATCCCTATCAAAAATTCAATGGATTGAGTCCGGATGAACAACTCGAAAAGTTAATGGTCCTGTCAAAACAGCAGATCGATCAGAACACACAATACCTTGTATGGCCGGAAACAGCCCTTCACCATGAGCTTTGGATTGCTAAACTGCAAGAGGCAGCTCCCATTCAAAAGATCAGAGCATTTATAAAAGAGTATCCTAACCTCAATCTGATCACAGGTGCTACTCCATTTGAAATGCTACCTCCAAAGCATACATCTTCAACTGCACGTGAATTTTCCAATGGTGAATGTTGCTATGATGCATTTAATTCTGCCATCCAGATCTCAAATCATACAGATCATATTCCTGTGTACCACAAATCGAAATTAGTGGTTGGGGTGGAGCGCATGCCTTATCCATTTTTATTCAAATTTCTAGAGCCCTTTGCTATAAATCTTGGCGGTGTAGTGGGTAGCCTTGGGACCCAAAAAGAAAGAGGTGTCTTCTATTCTAAGGATTCAATTGGAGTGGGACCAGTGATTTGTTATGAATCTGTCTTTGGAGAATTTGTAGGTGGATATATTAAGAATAACGCCCACCTCATTTTCATCATTACCAATGATGGTTGGTGGGGTAAAACTGATGGGTACAAGCAACATCTTTCCTACGCATCCTTAAGAGCCATAGAGACCAGGAGGAGTATCGCCAGGTCTGCCAATACGGGGGTCTCATGCTTTCTTGATCAAAAAGGGAACATCAGGCAAGCTACAAATTATGACGAAGAAGCTGCTATTAAGAGTACCATATTGGCAAATGATAAGGTCACCTTTTATTCAAGTCATGGCGATTACCTGGGCCGTGTTGCGGTATTTGTTTCTGTACTCCTCATCATTTATGGGCTGGTAAAAGGTAAAATAGCCCGTAAGCTGAAAAAGTAAAGTTGCATCACCTGATGAGTGATATACTATAATCGAAATTTTGTGATCATGGACCTCGAAAAGATATGTCTATCAAGCTGTGAATTAATAAAGAAGGTTGGAAATTATATTAAGGTAGAGTCGAATATCTGGAAAGAGAAAGGTGATGCTAACGAAAAATCAAAGAACAGTTTAGTGACCTATGTGGATACTGAAGCAGAGAAAATGTTGGTTGCAGAGCTGCGTCAGTTGCTTCCTGAAGCTGGTTTTATAACTGAAGAGAATACCCTGGAATCTGAGACCAAAGAGTTCAATTGGATCGTTGACCCTCTGGACGGGACTACTAACTTCATTCATGGCGTCCCCATTTATTCAATCAGTGTGGCTTTAATGAAAGACAATAATGTAATTATGGGTGTTGTGTATGAGGTAAACCATGGGGAGTGTTTTTATGCATGGCAGAATGGGAATTCTTATTTAAATGGTAAGGTCATACAGGTATCCCAAAACAAAACCCTGGAGGGATCACTTTTGGCAACCGGCTTCCCATATTATGACTACACCAACTTAGATCAATATTTGGAGATCCTCAAAGAGCTGCTTCATAATACAAGAGGTGTAAGACGCCTCGGAAGTGCAGCTGTCGACTTGGCATATGTGGCATGTGGCAGATTTGAAGGATTTTATGAATATACCCTAAACTCCTGGGATGTCGCCGCAGGTTCTTTAATTGTGCAGCAGGCAGGTGGTCGAGTCACTGATTTTTCAGGAGAAGACAACTACATTTTTGGGCAGGAGATCCTGGCTGCATGCCCGTCAGTTTTCCCTGATATCCTAAAAGTGATCCAACAAAAAATGAGCTCTTGAGAAACTGGGCCTAAAGGACCCTCTTCTTCTCTTTATAAATAAATTACAATTTCGTATCTTACTGACTTTCAGCTACTTACAACATTTCTAAATAAAGATCATTTTTGCCAAAAAGCATAGAAAAAAGAGGGCAATTTCTTTGTAAATTAAATTATTTTGTCATAAATTAAAGGTGTATTAGCTTTTCAATTTTTTAATTATAAATACCCAAAGGGCATCGTTATGGAAGAAAAAAAATCGACTCAACTTTCCGCAAATGATGATCTGGGAATATTAACAGAAATTGAACATGTTGACTCCCAGGTTAAGAATCAAAAAAAGATGATTACCATCCTAATTGTCGCTATTCTAATTGTCGTTGTATCGGCAGCTGCCTATATAATGAAAGTAGATTCAGGGCCATCTGAAACTGAGCTACAAGCTCAGGAAAACTTAAAACTTCTTCAGGGAGAATTATCAGAATTGCAAACTCATACCAATGAACTGGAAGACCTGCTAGCTCAAACTCAAGCCAGGTTGGATTCCTACGAGAATGCAGCTGAGGAAGGGGAAGAAATCAATGCTGAAGAAATGGTCATTGATGAACCGACAACTTATATTGTAAAAGAAGGAGAATCCTTATGGGTTCTGGCTGAAAAATTCTATGGCAGTGGCAGTTATTATGAGAAACTCGGCCTTGATAATGACATTATTGATCCCGAGCATCTCCTTGTTGGTACTCAGCTAACTGTGAACCCTAAATAGGATCTATTTAGGATATTATTTTTGTTCTAGACCTATTACATAAATATACTATTATGGCAAACGATCATATAAACTCTTTAAGAGAAAAGGTAACCCAAACACTTTCCAAAGTTGAATCATTGAATAGTGAGATCACTGATATGAAGGCAACTGTCACTACTCTGAAGTCAACCAATGATTCATTGGTAGTAGAAAATGAAAAACTTAGAGAAGAGACCACTTCTTTGCGTTCAGAAAATGCAAAACTAAAAGACGCCGGTGCTAAGGAAAAGAAGAAATAAGTACGGTTAAAGGTTCAGGTTTTTCTCGCTGTTGGAGAGTTCAATTTCATAATACGCGATCATTAGAATTTGTGTATCGATACTTTTCTTAACAATTTCTTCTCTTTTTCTCCAAACTTGTGGAGTTGGATTGTGGCATTTTGGTCAACGATGGTGATCACTCCTTCCACCACAATTTGATCAGCAGATTTCACCAATACACTTGAGCCAGTGTTTAATATCAATTCAGCTCCTTCCTCTATTATAAGGCGGGCACCGTATCGTAATATGAGTCTTGATCGATTATGAAGATTGATAGATGTACCACTTTTTATGACCATCACAGTGGAATCGGAAAATAGATACGCCCCATTCGCCAGTGCTTTTCCCACTTGACGTGTAGGTGAATATCCCTGGTCAAGCAGGATAATACTTCCTGGAAGCACCTCAAGGTTTGCCCTTCTATTCATAGGATCTGAAGTATCATTTTGAAGAACAATATTACCACACCATCGAACCTGTTCATCAATAGTATAATTATCCCATCTAATGGCCACCTTGATTCCTCCTCTGCTATCGACATTCTCTTCAAGAATGGTAATTGACAACCCATTGAGCCAGATGGTTCGATTCTCAAAAGATTTAAGTGGCTTTCTGTTAGGGGACATCAGGTCCATTCCAGACACATGAGTGTATACCGGTACAGGGGTGGGATTAGAGCTAATTGAGAGTCTATTATTGTGGGCCAATCGGAAACCATCTTTACTATCTCCCCTTGAACTACAGTTGTGAATTACACGGTCATCAACAACTTCACTCAAACCCAACTGGATTTGGAAATCCCCGGACCTGGCCCCTTTATTCCCATTGAATAAAATGCCATTCCCATCATAGTCCATAGCCTCAAAAAGATCAGAGAAGCCAGTAAAAGGATTCTCCAAAGTGCCCGGATGGTATTTGTCCTTTGGGATATTTCGGTTCCCCCAGTTGCAACAATTATATGGATCGGGTGACTGCTCCATATCTGTTCTGTATAAGAAATCGTAATGCCCTTCAGCACTTAAAGGAAAAAGCCAACTGGCCAAAGCATTGGGTTTGCTCAGATCATTTGTACCATAGTTGGGGTAAACCTGGGCTGTACTTCCCTGTTTCACGTCCTTTCCCACCTGGATATAAGCGTATATCCCCGGAGACCAATCTTCCTTACAATCATTTTCGATCCACAAACTATGATCCGTGTCTGCGATCAATTGATGGTTTTCGATCCATAGGTATTGATTCTTAACATCACCATTCTTTTTCCAGCTGATATGGGGAAGTTTTATTCGTATAGCATCACCCACAGTATAAAAATCTCTGAGAATGAAGATGCCACCCTCAGGATGGCTATTGATGGTCATCATTTCGGTATTTACCTCCTTTCTATCAGGTCCCAACGCACTGATCAAATACTCTTTCTTTGGGTTCTTCCATCCAAGATGAAACCTATCCCAAGCGCATGCAATGATTGCTGCAGAATTGCCCTGCCCGGTAATACTAAAGGACCCCACATAAGAGAGGAAAGTATGGTAAGAGGCCCCGCTTGAAGTATGCCAATTATTGCCTCCAAATATTGCATGGAAATATTCTCCCATTAACAATCCCATCCCTCTTTCACCACTTTGACAAGCATTGAAGGAACTTCCGATCCTTACTTTCTTATTTTGCAGGGGTTGATCCCCTAAAATTTGTGCCATTCCAAATCCGGCATAACAAGTCTTGCCAACTCTTTTATTATTCCTCCATACAATGGACACAGCATCGACAAATCCATTGGGTGCGTTCGATTTTATTTTCCCCCTGGCCTCATTTCCCCACATATCAAAATCATCAAGGGTATATCTTTTACCGGTGGCTGGATTGATATTTGCG
>CAZNGA010000043.1:0-27377 GCA_964572485.1 uncultured Chitinophagales bacterium | reverse complement strand
AAAATGAAACTCCTGAAAAGCGGTGAATAGGACGAACTTTTAAACAAATAACTGGATATGAGTCAACAAAGGAGAATGAAGAATGAAAACTAAAAAAGAAATACTTGAAATGAACGTGGATGAATTAATTGCTTACAAAAATGAGCTAATCAAAAAGAATGGCTCTGGTTACTCTGATTGCTCTGATTGCTTTCGTTGCTCTCGTTGCTCTGATTGCTCTGATTGCTCTGATTGCTCTGTTTGTTCTGATTGCTCTGATTGCTATGGTTGCTTTCGTTGCTATATTTGCTCTGGTTGCTCTGATTGCTCTGATTGCTATGGTTGCTCTGGTTGCTCTGGTTGCTCTGTTTGCTCTGATTGCTCTGATTGCTCTGATTGCTCTGATTGCTCTGATTGCTCTGATTGCTCTGATTGCTCTGGTTGCTCTGATTGCTCTGATTGCTCTGGTTGCTCTGTTTGCTCTGATTGCTCTGATTGCTCTCGTTGCTCTGTTTGCTCTGGTTGCTCTGGTTGCTCTGATTGCTCTGATTGCTCTCGTTGCTCTGATTGCTATATGTGTAATAATGCCAAAAATTTACAATATGCGATATGTAACATAGAGCTTGGGGAAAAAGATTATAAAAAGAAAATGAAACTCCTGAAAAGCGGTGAATAGGACGAACTTTTAAACAAATAACTGGGTAGGGGTAAGGCTACAGGGCGCACTTTACAGGCTTATTGACTGGAACCTGACACTTGATAAGTCTGCCCCTACCCTCAACAAAGGAAATGAAAATGAAAACAGAATTAAGTACATGGGGCGATGTAGTTTTATTAATACTTTTTTGTATGATTTTTGGTTTTGGTGTTTTGATTGGTGTGTATACACGTCATGTAGATCTCAAAAGAGAAGCCATCAAACATAACTGCGCTGAATATAATCAGACCACAGGCAAATGGCAATGGAAAGGGAAATGAAGAATGAGATATGAAAGATACAAGCAATTAATGGAAGAGGCTAGGATGCCCAATTCACAGCCTTTACTTATTGCTTTAAAGCGAGCTGTGAATGAAACTGGAACACCGTTGTTAGAAAAAATCCAATCTCTTCAAGATGAATTAGTAGAGTTGAAGAAAAAATTAAAAGAGATTCCGTCTCTTATAGAAGAATTTAGAGAGCTATATAATGGTGATTTAAGCAGTGGAGCTGTATCATTATTACTTACTGAACTAAATAGGATTGCAAAATCAAAATTCATACAATCAGATGAAGGAGAATAAGATAAAGTGTTTTTATCATATGGATATGGACGGTAAGTGCGCAGCCGCAATAGTAAGAATGGCACACAAAGCTGGCGGGAGTGATGAAGTGTTAGAATTAATTGGTATTAATTATAACATAGATTTCCCATTTGATACGATTAAAAAAAATGAGCATGTTATAATAGTCGACTTTTCCTTACAGCGTGAAGGTGACTTTGAAAAGCTTATGGATCTTACTGATGAGATTACCTGGATAGATCATCATAAGACCGCAATTGAAAAGCATAAACATATCGATCTTGAATTGGACGGTATTAGAGAAGATGGTAAAGCTGGATGTGAGCTTACATGGAAATATTTTTTTCCGGAAAAGAAAATTCCAAAAGTAGTTAAACTTCTTGCTGATTATGATATCTGGAAGTTTGAGTATGGAGATGATACAAAGCACCTCCAGGCTGGAATAAGAATGGATGATACTCATCCTGGTTCTGCTAATTGGGAAGTATGGTTAAGTCAAACATATATACCTCATAGGGAGATTGAGGTTGGTAGAGTAGCCATTACCTTACAGAAGAAACAATATGCTGGATATATTAAGGCTTGGTCATTTCTTACTGAGTTTGAAGGACATAAGTGTATTGTCTGTAATGTCCCATCTGTGAATTCAACTTTATTCGATACTGTTGAAGAGCTATTTAATATTGGAATTACTTTCGTGTTTGATGGAAGACAGTTTACGGTATCTTTATATTCTAAGACAATCGATGTATCTGAGATCGCTAAGAAATATGGCGGAGGTGGACATAAAGGTGCAGCTGGATTCCAGTGCAAAACTCTCCCATTCGGGAACTATAATGGAGAAAATTGATGATCCAGGATATAAAAAAGACTTCCTTTAAGGAAGATAAAATTAAAAAACATTCCCGTAGAGAGCAAGACAAAAACCAGCCAGCCGCAACTATAATAGTATGGATATTATGGTTCACGGCCGGATTTCTAATGGGTAGTTATTTCAATTAAGTTGGCATAAAAGCGTTTGTGATCCTTCACGCTGATATGCTGACGGCCTGCAGAGATGCTCAGGATGGATTAAGGGTTCGCCAGATTTCCCTCCGTCCGTATGAGAACTGGCCCTGCAGGTTTTTTTATTAAAAAATAAGGAGAAAGATGTTTTTGAATATTGAGGATTTTGAGAATAATGAGATTAATATGGGTATGTTGTGATACGGGCTGATAAGGCCCCTACAGGGCAATTCTGTAATTGCTGTAGAAGTTTAGCCAGCATAAGAATAACCTATGGAGCATCCGTAAATTGCGTTACAGTGGTAATGCTATGCAACTTCTGTGCCTATGGATTAGTTGATGATTTATTTGATATAATAAAAACTGGCAAAGAGCCTGAAAAGAAAGTTAAATTATTAACTGATGAGGTGGCTAATGATGCCGCGCCCACAGAAAAAACTTACGAATGCAAAGCCTAATATGGAAGGATGTTTACGATGCGAAGACTAACACAAAAAAGTCTGAGAATGGGTGAAAAATTTAACTATCAAGGAGTGCCTTATAGAGTCGTGGGATTTCCTGATTCTAAAACTGTTAGAGGTATATTGACCAAGCCTGGCGCTTCTCAAGAAAGAGGTGTCGAAGTAAGGATATCGCAAATCTCAAAATGATTCGTTATTGCTTATATATATTTGGAATAACTATTATGATGAGTGGTTTAATTTATTTAACAAGGAGATTATTTATTGAAATTTGAGGTAATATTTTATTCAGAAACTGAAGAGGAGCTTTTAAAGAAAGAATTTAAAGCTGACTCTAGATACGCAGCTAAAAAAGTTGTTAATAAAATGGCTAACGATATAGATGATGCGTCTGGCTATATCCTTAAAAAGGTTGATGATGTCTCTAAGAACGCATAAGATTACTTTTGGCAAGTACAAAGGACAAACTCTACATGAGGTTATAGCTAATGATCCTAAGTATATCAAATGGGCTGTTGATGGATGTGATTATTTTGATTATCACAAAAAAGAGAGTATGTTATTTGAAAGCGCTCTCGATTATATATATGATAATTTCCCAGAAAGGCTAGACTGACTATGAAAAGAATTACAGAGGAGAGATTTACAATATCTGAAGCTATTAAAATGCTGACAGAATGCGGATCTAACGCAATACAATTTCAAGTGTTTGAAGATAAAGAGAAAAAGAAGCCCACATTTGCGGCTTTTTTTGTTATGGGTGAAAATGGTGAACCTAAAGAAGCTGTTGATTATATGACATTATTAAATAATAAATGGAAGAAGTATAATCACCTTCCCAAGATATCTGCTGAAGGCGGCACTGAGACATCTTACGTTATACAACAAATAGATACAGAGGGTGTCTATGATATTACTAGGCCATGCAAAACTGTCAATGGTCTTATGAATTTAGTTCGCCAAGACAGTATCGAAAAACTAGGAAGGAAGCAAAGGGTGATAAAAAGAATTGAAATACCACTTATTGAATCATGTGTTGGAGTAGATAATGAAGATAGAGATTGAAAATGATATAGAATGTAATGTTCTTATTACTATCCTTCGTGACTATGAATCAAAGTTAAAGGATGAGCATCGCACAGACAGCGATGAGTTTATTAGTGTAATAAATACTATTAGGAATTCTATTGATTCATTTAAAATAAAAAATACTATGGATTTTATAGGCCCAATGAAATGTACTGATTGTAATTATAGATGGATGGCAATATTTGCTAATGTTACTGAAAAGCTTGAGTGCCCAAATTGTAAATCTAAGATTGAAATCCCAGAACATAAAAAACTGAAAAAACAATAAACACGAAAAGGGTGGCCGTGTTCTCAGAAGATGTAATTGAATTAATTTCAAAATTTGATAAGTTTACAGAAGTTTCTTATAAGAAATTTCTTGCAATTTTTTTAAAAAAGTATAAAAGTAATCCAACAACGGATAAGCTGTATCACCTAATGCTTAATCTCCCGCTTGGAATGTTTCTCTCAAAAAGTGATTTTGAGAATCTATTAATTAATGATAAGGCCCCTGAATATAGAGATCTTTTAAAGATTTTAAATAATATGAAAATTTCAATCAAAGAGGTTAATTATGACTTATGAACATGGATCATTTAATTGGTACAAAGAGAGGCCTTCAAAGTTTTTCGAAAATTTAATAAGAGCCGTAATATATGCTGACGGCGCTAATATTTTACGCATGTATAAAGCTTTTCCACATATAGGGAAGGCTCATCATATGGAAAATTGGGACATAGCCCCTGATTGTGTTCTTCCTATAATTCTCAATTATGATAGAGTAACACATAAATCAACTGATGGAAAAACCATGGATGGATCATTTGCTCGATATCTAAATAGGTCTGGTCAGTTTGTTATTTATTTATCAAGGGCTATTTGTTGGGCTGACGATCATAATATTAAAGAAATTGAAAAACAATATCCTCAGATGATTGCGGCATTTAAAAGAGATGATTGGACAAGCGCTCCTGAAGGGTTTGTTAGGGATGAATATAATGCCAGATGTATTGAAGAGGTTGCTGAAGATGGCGGATAAAATACTGGTAATGCTGTCCATGGATGAGGATTTTTCCGAGAAGTTCATGGGCTTCATTAATAATCTTAATATGCTTAACAACGATGTTAAGCCTCAGGTAAAAATAGAAAATGTTTACTTTAAAAAAAAAGAGAAAGAATACGCGGCAGTTCCAATAATAAAGGAGAATGATGCAAGTAAGGATACGTAATGGGGCGTCTGAAGATAGAATGAATGGATCTATGACTAGTAGGTTATTATCCAGGATAGAGGGCAGTTATGTTGATGTTGATACTACACGTTTGTATTCAGATCAGTTTGATATTACTAATGCTTTGATTGGCAGAATGAGAGTGCTTGCCAGTGATGTAGATGATATTATAGATGATAAAAGAATTGGTAAAGTCAAATGTTTATTATGTGGGAAGCTTTATGGACAAAGCCAGCATTGCCCTCGATGTGGATCAAATAGTTGTAAGTCGCTTATTGAAGGATATGGGCCTACCATGGAAACTGAAATAAAGTCAGTTCTTAGTAGGTGTTTCCCAATTGAAGATGACGAAAGCGTTAGGTTTTGATTATGAATTTTAATACATCATATACAGGATGGACTTCCAGCACTGCTAGTTTTAGTGCTAAGGATTATTATAATTTTAATAGTAGTCCGGTACGAGGGCCTAAAGATGGTTTGGGAATTAAAGAGTCTATAAAATCAGTATTAAAGAAATGTTTTCCAAAAGAGAGCGTGGATCATCATTTTGCTTTTAACGCTCATAATAGTTGGGTGACTTGAAATAATTAACAATTAAGGAGTTATAATGGAAGTTGAAGTATCAACTAAAGGGGGTGATTCATTTTTTTCACAGGAGGATCCAGCACCAAGATTTATACCTTTTTATTTATCGGAAGATTTTGTAAGAGGATATTCAAGAAAGAAGCCGCCTTGGGGACCAATCGGAGAATTTGTCTTTCTAAGGACCTATTCAAGATGGATTGAACTTGGAGATGGTAAAAGAAGAAAAGAGAAATGGTTTGAAACGATCAAGAGGGTTGTTGAGGGCTGTTTTACCATACAAAAGAAGCATTGCCATGAACACAAGGTTCCATGGAATAATGCGAAGTCGCAATCAAGCGCTAAAATAATGTATGAACTGATGTTCTATATGAAGTTCCTACCACCTGGCCGTGGGTTATGGGTGATGGGAACCGAATACATTGAACGTAGAGGATCGGCTGCATTGAATAATTGTGCATTTGTTTCCACTAAAAATATTGCTAATGATCCTGTTGGTCCGTTTAAGTTCTTAATGGATATGAGTATGTTAGGCGTGGGCGTGGGGTTTGATACTAAAGGCGCCGGCAAGATAAGGATATGTAAACCTGATTATGTTGAAGACACGGCAGTTATACCTGATACTCGTGAAGGTTGGGTTGAAACTATGGCTATAGTTCTTAGTGGTTTTTTTACTGGATCTAAAATTCCTAAATTCGATTATTCGAGTGTTAGGCCAAAAGGAGCTCCAATTGCAGGGTTTGGTGGAACAGCAAGTGGACCAGATCCTCTTATAGAATTAACAGAAACAATTACGAGTTTATTTCATCGTAAGGTTGGAAAGTTTATAATATCAACTGATATTGTTGATGTGTGTAATATGATTGGCAAGTGTGTTGTCAGTGGTAATGTTAGGAGGAGCGCCCTTATAAGTCTTGGTGATAGTGATGATATTAACTTCATGGATATGAAGAACTATAAGTTACATCCAAAAGAAAACGATGAGGACGGATGGCGCTGGGCTTCTAATAACTCAGTAAAAGCTAATGTTGGACAGGATTATACTGAACCAGCAAAGCGAAGTGCATTAAATGGTGAACCAGGATATCTATGGCTTGAGAATGCTAAAGCTTATGGCAGAATGTCAGATCGTCCAAATAATGTAGACTATAAAGCAGAGGGAATGAACCCTTGTTTTTCTGGAGATATGGAACTTAAAATATTTGATGGAATTGCAAAAAATGTTCCATTAAAACAATTAGTTGGAAAAGAGTTCAAGGTAGTTACGCCAAATAATTCATTAGTCGATGGTAAAGTTTGGAAAACGGGAGTTAAGAAAACCATAACTATTAAACTTTCAAATTCTAAAGAGTTAGTTTGTACTGAGGATCATATTCTTATGACTAATGATGGAAGAGAGATTCTTGCAAAAGATTGTAAGAGTGAACGACTGAGGTCGTATACAGAACCTAATAGGTCAAGAAGAAGTTCCTTGTGGGAAAAGCTTGGATTTATTCAAGGAGACGCTTGCCTAAGTAGATTGGGGTCTGGGCGTCATAAAGGGTTTGAGATTAATATTGGTAAAGATGATGACGATATAAGAGATCTTTTTGGATTTCCTTGTGATGGAAGCAGAATCTATTACACAAGTGAATATTATGATTCATGTATTCAATATGGATTTTCTTCTAATCAATTACCTTGGAGGGCATTACCAAAAGATTCGGAGGAATTAAATGAAAATATAGAATCCTTTTTAAGAGGATTGTATAGCGCTAACGGTAGTATCATAAGCCTATCATCGAAAGCATGCAGGATTGCCTTAAAATCCACTTGTTTGGAATTGGTAAATGGAGTAAAGGAATGGTTGAATTATATGGATATAAATTCATATATTACAACAAATAAACCAAAAGAAATAAAATTTAAAAATGGTAGCTATACTTGTAGAGAAAGCTACGATCTTAATATATGTGATAGAGATTCAATTATGCTATTTTATAAGTATATTGGCTTTGTTCATAAATACAAAAATGATAAACTACATGAGCTTGTTCAAAATAAATGCCCATTAGTATTATCTATAAAAGATTCTGGGGAAAAAGAAGTATATGATTTTAGCGCAAAAGATATTAATTGGGGGTTTGTTAATGGAGTAGCTGCACATAATTGTGGTGAGCAAACACTTGAAAGTCATGAATTATGCTGCCTGGTCGAGACATTCCCGTCATTGCACGAATCTTATGAAGAGTATCAAACTACACTGAAGTTCGCATATTTATATGCTAAGACAGTTACATTGATACCTACCCATTGCAAAGAAACCAATGCTGTAATGCTTCGTAATCGTAGGATTGGAACATCGCAGTCTGGTATTATTCATGCATTTGTCAGGCACGGTAGACTTGAAATGTTGAGCTGGTGTGATAATGGATATAAGTATCTCAGGGAATTAGATGGGATATATTCTGATTGGTTGTGTATTCCGCGCAGCATCAAGATCACTAGTGTTAAACCTTCAGGATCAGTTTCATTGCTCCCCGGGGTTTCTCCTGGCATCCATTACGACCATAGTGAATATCAAATAAGAAGGATCAGGGTTGATACTGATTCTGCTCTTGTTAAAATAATGAAAGACGCTGGCTATCCTACTGAGCTTGATAAAAAGGTTAAAACAGCAACAGTGATATCATTTCCGGTAAAGAATGATAATTTCTTAAAAGGCAAAAGCGAAGTTACCATGTGGGAACAAATGCTTAATGCTGTAGACTATCAGAAGTGGTGGTGCGATAATCAGGTGTCAATAACTGTGACATTTAAAGAAGAAGAAGCTAGGGACATACCGACGGCATTATCTATCTTTGATACTGCATTGAAATCGATTTCGTTTCTACCTTATAGTGGAGATGTTTATCCTCAGATGCCTAATGAGGAAATATCTGAAAAGAAATATTTAGAGATGGTAAGTAAGCTATCAAAACCAGACTACAGCACCTTTTTAGAAGATGCGTTAGGAGAGAAGTTTTGCGACGGGGAATCTTGCACACTGTAGATAACAGTAATTTTGAAGATGAAATAGATTCTAAAGAATTATCAATGGTGATGTTCACATCAGGAATGTGTAGTCACTGTTCTGAAGTTGAAATGACGTTATCAAAAATGAAGAATGCTGGAACTCCAGTATATTTTATTAATCACGCAGAACATCAAGATCTCGTACTTAAATATTCAGTTAAGGCGATACCAACAGTTGTCGTATTCAGGAACGGAAGAATAGATGCGCATCTTGCTGGAAAATATCCGAAAGAAAAGTATTTATCATTTTTATAGTGTTATTATGGTTTTAATATTGTAATAACAATAATAGAAGATTTAATTACAAGGTTTCTAATTTATAGGTGATTCGCCTATTTTAAATTTAATTCATTTTTTACCTCGCTTGCAAAACCAGCTCTGCTGGCGTTGCTACGCGGGCTTCTCTTACCGGACCTGCGGTCCGGACGAGTTGCGCCACCGGTAAAATGAATTCACTGACAACAGTACATGCCACACCATGGCCCCGCGGCCACCTCTGCAGGAAAGAGACCATGGTGCCTTCAGACATTTGCTGAGGTTACTAAACGTGATCAAATTAGCTTGTAACAGGATATCTTTTCAGATATCAATAAACTATAAAAATTTAATTTAGCTTATATAAGCCAATACATAATTGGAAGAAATTAAGAGTATCCTTTTGAGGTGCTTTCCTCAAAGTGTAGAGCGGGTAGTGTTTCATTGCCTTTTCTCTCTACATCCAAATTGTATCATTTCCGTCCTCGGGCATCCAAATCAAAGATTTGGGCCTGCGGCGGATTATCGTTACGACACTGTGTGTCGACGATAACCTTGATACGGATGTATAAAAGTTAGCGGATTCCGCGGAAATAGGTTGCGTCACTGTGGTTTAGAAGTTAAAGTAATTAGAAGCTTTAACATCTGGAGTTATGTCGGATCCCGCAAAATCGCAAACTTTTCAAAATTTAGTTCGAGGAAGCAGATAAAATTATATATTAAAATCTCTAAGTTTTTTACTGTCTGAGCGTTTCGGCCAGACAATAAAATACCATTTCATGGTAGAACCCGGTGACGGGCCAGATCTTGATGACGACGGCTGCGAGCGCTCTGATGAGCTCTTCCGGTCAGCAATAACAGATCATATCAATAAATGTTAGAGATACATCCATTTTGAACTTATCGGGGCGTGTACGATTAATTTCGTATATGCCTGATAAGTATTTTTTTTAACCAACAAGGAGAATAGGTGGCACACGAACAAGGTAATAATCGTGATGATGATCCGAATAAATTCGGGCTTAAGTTCGACGCAGGAAAACCAAGGTGGGAATTAATTCCAGCACCAGAACTTTGTGATATAATTGAGGTAGTAAATTTCTTTCTTCCTACTGGACATAATGAAGCTTATCCACTTGATATTACGAAATTCGACAAGGCATTAATAACTGACTTAATACTTGATCATATAATGGAATGGAAAAGAGGAATAAAATTAATAGAAAATGAAGGATACAGTGCATTAGCTATGGCAGCCTTTGAAGTGTTCTTTTTATTAAGGGACCGTCCATATACAGAGGATGAGCTTAACAGAACAGAAGGTCCATTCAGATGGGATTTATTCAACCTGGATGATATAGAAGCTGTGGTCAATGTGTATTCTATGGGGGCTAAAAAATATGCCGATAATAACTGGATGAAAGTATCAGCCGATAGATATTTCGGAGCTTTGATGCGTCATTTCAAGACGATTAATAGTGTTCACAGATATGATTCGGAGCTTGGTTGTCTTCACATGCATCAGGTAATTTGGAACCTAATGTCTCTCATGTGGATTGATAATAATAAAGACAAAGAAATACCCGGGGATTAACCCGGGCTTTTTTTATCTATTACTCTGTTTCCCTGGAAGTCTGTTGAGGTGATACAATATTAAGATCAGCAAGATTACTTCCTTTATCATAATTTTGAGTAGCCGCAGTAAGGATCGGCCGACATCTTATGAATTCCATATTTACTGATTCGGTAAGTACATTCATATTAGCTGAAATCCCAAGATTGTATGTGCTTATTCGACATCCTTCAAAATATGTTTGACCTACTGTGTCAGACTGTTGATCTTTAAAATAGAAAGCAAGACCAACTGGTTGTTCGAAGAATGAAGACGCCAGATTCACAGCTAGATTACCAGACCCAATATTTGCGAACTTTTGATAAGCATCTGTATTCAAGGGATCATCCGGATCGGTATATGGATTAGACATAAATTTAGCGTATTTTTGATCTTGAGTTGCGAAATCAGATTTTACCTCACCCATGTATAAAGCTTTTAAGATGCTGGGGCCATCAAAAAATACTCGGCTCAAGCTTATTCCACCAACAGACCTTCCTGGTATGATGTAACTAAGCTTAGAGCCAATCTCAAAGATACGGCTGAGAGGTTTGTTCATGCTGATTTGAGCTGTTTCAACAAGACCTATCGGCACTATCCTGTATCCACCTTCTACTCCATTATCTTGATTTTCAGCAGCTTTGGTAAGATCACTTGGTCCAGCAGCAATGAGAACTGTGCCACTCTCAACAATATCATTGATCGCGATAGATTCTTTTGTTGTAAGGCCGGTTGGTGACGTATAAGCTTGGGCTACATGCTGGTCTTCCCAATCCCATCCACCAGAGTGATCTATTTTTGAATCTAAATTGTATTTAGTTGTTGCCATTAGGTTTCCTCCTATTAATTATATATCAACTATCTGGTTTGAACAAGAAGTGTTACGTCGTAGTAATTACCAGCAACAAACGCTGTAGCAGTCATAAAGAAATTGATTTTGTCATCTATGACTTCATCACGTTCTATTTTATCTACTGATAAAGCGGCGATAATACCATCTTTAACAAGCCTTGTTGATACAATTGAGCACACCTGTCCTAAGAATTTGAATAAGTCATCTGTTATATTATACCTGCCAACGTAAGGTGCTATAGCGGCTCTTATTGCTTTAGCGGATACATCAGCTTGTTTAGTTATTGATCTTTCTCGGAACTGTACGCTGTCGTTATTCGATGTCAGATCATGTCTTGATTTAATTGTCTGAGTTATAGATGAGTCTTGGATTAACACATCAACTCCGCCACCGCCCATCTCGTCAAGCTGCGTCTTTCTGTAATTCGTTGCTGTATCCAGCTGAATATTAGAAAGTCCAGGAATTCCGAAAGGAAGATTGGTGAAAGACTGAGATGCTATAATTCCAGAATCCTGGCCGGCGATTGTTGCTGCGATAAAATAAGGGGGCAGTAACAGGCGGTCATCTCCAAAATCAGCGTAGAACCATCCGGGCCATATAATTGTTACCCGTCGCTCATCAATACCGAGAGCTCCAATACGGATAGCCTGGTCTTGTTTGCGACCACTCTTAAAACGATAAGTGTGTGTGGCTCCATAAGCGGTTTCTCCATCAGTCTGTACCGTAGTAACAACAGTGGGAGTTTCAGTAACTGTTACAGTTTCCTGGAAATCGCCAGCGCTATCATAAATGTCTACAGTATCACTAACAGTTACTCCAGCAGTCAGAGGATTAAAGGCTCCGGCTAGAGTTATAACACCAGAAGAATCATTAGTTCCGGTATCAACGCCCATCAGGAATATATCTTCCTGATCGTAGCTGACGATACCTGTTCTTTCATGTCCCTCATAAGGTTCTGCCTGACCATTACAATAAGGAGCGATTATAGCGTTAACTCCTGCATCAGTAGTACCGAATGCGTGACTGTAGCAGTCTATAAGTTTTAACTCTTCAAGAGCATTTCCATATTCAGTGGATAAGTTGGAAGCTGATGCATCTACATTAACTCCGTAACAAACTTTTCCGCCTGAAGTAAGGAAGGCCGCATTCATCATAAATGCAAGCTCATTTCTTGGGTCGATACTCTCTTCGCCATCACGAACCCACGCCGTGAAGATATCTTCAGTACTGGTGATGCGTTTTACAACTCCAGCCTCTTCAGACCTGATTGCCCTGAAGTCTCCAAGAACAGGAGTTTCGATTTTAGGTGTCCATGCAGTGATGAAATCACCAAGCGCGGCTTCAGTTGTGCCATCATCAGAGATATAAAGCGTGCTGTCTACTGTGATTGTATAGTCAGATCCATCATAAGAGATGGTCTTAACCCTATACAACTTCCTGGTTGCGGAAAAGACTCCCCTTTCATCAGTTCCGGCCGCTACATTTGCATTAGTAAGTATGAAGATATCGTTTTCTGCTAATGCTGGAACAGTGCTTGCTCCAACTGTATCAGGAATAGTAAAAGATACATTCCCAGTTACAGTACCTATGGGAACGCCACCTCCCCCATTCAACGCTTTAAGTCCATAGTTCTCAGAGAACCCGGCTAGGCGTTTGATATCATAAATTGAAACTGCGATCGTTGATCCAGGTGCCTCTGCAAATGTTTTATACTGAGAGAATGTGAGATCGACAGACCCAGGTGCAAGAGCGTCAGTATTAAACTTAAGGGTATTTTTATCAACGATAGATACTACAGAAGCCACCTTAGGAGTTGTTTCTGATCCAGCAATTGTTAAGCTGGAGATATAAACGATATCACCAATCTGAACTTTGTCTGCGATAAAGTCTGCTGTGGCATCGTATAATGTGTTAGGCCGATCAAGATTAGTTGTGCTCACGGCTCCGATAGCAATATCAGTTCCAGCAGCTATTGCGCCAGAATAAGGAGAAGCGAGATTAACTTTTGTCTCGTCAGTTCCTATTGATCCAACTGTTCCCACTTCTACCCATCCGCCATCATTGATGAATACTTTTTGACCAGGCTTGATCTGAGCTGTAACTACCGCACCATCAGTGATGATTACAGTGTCGAGATCAGTTGCAAGAATCTTGACAGTTTTGGTAACCTTATAATAAGGTATAATTGCCTGAGAAACACCCTTGGCCCGAGCAACATTGGGAACTGAATAATCTTTATCCAGTGATATTGTTGCGCCATCAGAACTAAGATTAGAGTCGTCAATTTCTAAATCTACCTGGCCAAGCGCTCCATTAGCAAAAACTGCAGGGGGATAAAAATCCAATGCGCGTTGGTCTATGACATCTTTATCATAAACCACACTGTCTGCTCCCCATGCAAGTTCATTATCGATTATTCCATAATGAGTTCCAATTTGTTCTTTGCTGAATACGTCAAAAGCTGTGGCCACTATTGTAGGCGGCAAATCTTCTATTGCTACAGCGCCAGGGCTTGTGACAAACTGCTGCGTAACTGAAGCATGTGGTCCTTGATAAGTTGTCATAATTAATACTCCTTTTAGGTAGTTGTCGGAAGCTCCATGTGAATGTGTAATTCATTCCATAACAGATCGTATTCCACATCCGTAGCTGTTTCCTCGGCGCTCCAGGGAACAGGATCGTTATTCACGTCATGAGTCTGAAGCCTCAATGTGTTATTGTCTATAATTTCAGTTATTGTATAAAGTTGTTGATTAGCGTTATTTTTAAATCTTATATAATACCAACCCCTATCGAATTCTTGCTGTAGAAGCTGAGGGTCATTAGTGGATAAATGTCCAAAATCCTGAGAAGTATCTGTTAATGTGTCAGTCCCTAAGGTTATTGATCCACTGTCGGAGAATGAAGCAGATGGATTGCCTTCTTCATAAACAGCAGCTTTAGTCCACAAAGTTGGTTCTCTCGTAGTTCTTATCCATCCGATTTGTATAGAAGTATTTAACCTTAGGATTACTTCCCATCTTCTTACCTCTGAATCTTTAACTACTGGAATTTCCGGGCCAATATCCATATAATTTAAATTTCTGAATATCTTTGAGTTTTTAATTATACCGCTGCGATCAGCCTGGAACATGATAGCTAAATAATTAGCTAGACTTGAGGCCTCTCCAGCAACGCCGGATCCGCATATTACATTTATAACTCCATCAGCCCAGTCCACATGTTTGCCACCCTCAAAAGTATTGGCGTCAGCTGATTTAAGATTATCTATAGTCATGTTGGCAAACGTAAATGTTCCTCTTTCAACTACTATGAATGGCGCACTCATTGGTTTTTCGTTATCTATAACAAATGGTGCGCTTATTCTTATTTTACTATCTCTATCTTCGTCACTCCAGCGGTATGATGCGGGTACAAGCTCGTCATTTCCAAAATTCCACTGTAAATAGCTTAATATGCAATCAACAGACGCAGAAACTGGGAAATTCAATAATGGTACCGGCATCTTACACCTGGAAAATTCCCAAAATTAAATGTTTTACCTTATTTATAATATAAGTAGAATGATACCTGATAGGCAAAGAATAATACGCATTTTGACTTAGCTTACTCATGTCATTATCTTCTTCTATGGTACTTATTTTCAAAAGCCTTAACAAGTCTTTATTACTTCGGAAGATCCATTCACAAATGAATCTATTTCCTTTTTTAAGGCTATTGAAAGCTCTTTTTTCTTCTTAGCCGTGTCTTTTTGCATATCCTTCGCATTTGTAAATATCTGAAATGTATAATCTTCAATTTTATTAATATGGTTATTATCCATTTTTTCAAATCTATGATTTAAAGTCACAATCGTACTATCAGTCTCAATATAATGCTGACGAAGGTACGTTCTTGATATTGCAAGCAGTGTTTTTGTTTTCTCTTTAACATACTGGGTAAACTCAACTTCTGAAACAAAACTAAACCCATTCTCTTTAAAACTACGTCTTATTTCATCTTTTACCGCTAATAGTGAGTTTTTTAGAGCTTCACAATATAAGGCAGCCTCCTTGACTTTGTCTGCATTTTCTATTTTTTTTATCAATTTTTCGATATCATCATTAAATGACTGGGCAAGGAAAAAGATAATCTCCTGTAATTTTTGTTCAACAAATCTCATTTGAGATCTCAAAAGGTCATTATCTAGACGTATTCTATCATATTCGTATTTTTCTCTAATTCCAAATAGGATAAGAACACAGTCGCCACAGGTACGGTCTTTCTTATTTTTCTTCCCAGAGAACCATTTAATGGCCTTGAAAATCGAATCCCATTTGGAAACAATGAGAATAATCAAGGCCACAAATAGAACTAAAACTGATGCAGAGTTTGGCAATTTCTGCAAAAACTTGAATAATTCGCTCATTGTCCCCCTATTAAGATATGACTTGTGAGTAAGATGAGATGATTCTGAAGGTCATGTCTTTATTAATAGAATCAACTCTTTCGCATTTTGCGACTACTTCATAAGTCCCAGCTGCCGCATCATTAACACTTGTTAACTTTCCTTCTTCTCCAGCTGTAACTGAAACCACCAACATATCGCCTTTGGCCATTGTGCCCTCTATATATCCTGCCAGGTTTACAGTAACCCTGACTCCAATATCTTCAAGAGTAGTTATCCTCCCGGCTCTTAAATCATGAGACTCGTAAGAACTAAGAAGTGCTGTAGATATGGGGAGTTTATTAATTATTCCAGGAGAATCAGTAGTAACATTAACTAGCAATCCAGCACTATTCAATTCAGCCCATATTCCTGCATTAGCAAGAAAATTTGCCGTATCAACCTTTCTTGTAATCCTGGAAACTTTATCAAGAGTCATATCAATTCCAAGGGCCTTTTTCTTCTGTTTGTTAGTTCTAATCCTTAGTCTTACAGGACTATTAGCAGTTTGATTTGGTTTGTCATCTTCAGCAACTATAAAGATATCATAGCGAGCAAAAGGGTCTAACTCAGTTACATTAAAAGTCTTTTCTGTATTTGCAACTAAGGCGCTCGTACCAGAAAGATTTGCCGCTACAGATGTTCCTGACGCGTCTTTCCCAGTCTTAACTTGTGCTACAGATGGTGCTGGATCATTTTTAGGAATGATAACGAAATATCCGTTTCCACTTTCATTAAGTTTAAGATTAATATCTAAAGTTGTTATGCTTATATTAGATGGATTGGGATATCCAGCGAAAAATGTCGGCTGAACAGTATCTAGATTTAAAAGTAATTCTGCTGGGTCATCCTGCAGATTAACAAGAGTTTTAGTATCTTCAGCTACAACATAAATATCATATAATCCTTGAGGGGTAAGGTTGGTTATGTTGATTGTTCCTTCAGTTACCGCTGTTAAGGCGACACTACCAGAAAGACCGGCACCTACTGGAGTTCCAGTCGAGTCTTGTCCGGCTCTAACTTGTTCTGAAGATGGTGTAGTAGATGGTGAAGGAATGGCTACTGCATAAGCATTTCCATCTTCATCTATTTTAACATCAACATCAACTGTGGTTGCTGTCGGATTAGATAATTTTGGATAAGTTGCTTCCCATACTGGGGGAATGCTTTCGAGTGGTGATGCAGATGGACTCTCACTAGGAGACTCTGATGCACTCGGGCTTAATGAAAGCGATTCACTAGGAGACTCAGAAAGCGATTCGCTAGGAGATTCAGAAGGCGATTCACTAGAAGAGTTTGATGGGCTCTCACTAGGAGATTCTGAATCTGATTCACTAGGAGATTCTGACGCCGATTCACTCGGTGATTCTGATGCACTTGGGCTCAATGAGGGTGATTCACTAGAGGAATCTGATGGGCTTTCGCTAGGAGATTCAGATATGCTTTCTGATGGGCTTCCTGATGGGCTTTCACTTGATGAATTTGATGGGCTCTCACTAAAAGATTCTGATGGACTTTCACTGGGAGATTCTGATAAGCTCTCACTGGGAGATTCTGATGCACTTGGGCTCAATGAAGGCGACTTACTGGGAGATTCACTTGTTGATTCTGATAAACTCTCACTGGGAGATTCTGATGAACTTTCACTAGGAGATTCTGATAAACTCTCACTGGGAGATTCTGATGAACTTTCACTAGGAGATTCTGATAAACTCTCACTGGGTGAGTTTGATGGACCCTCAGAAGTTGAGGGAGATAAGCTTGAGCTTTCAGATGGACTTTCACTTGGTGAATTTGATGGACTTTCAGAAATTGAAGGAGATGAGCTAGGAGATTCTGACGGGCTCTCACTTGGTGACTCTGACGGGGATTTACTTGGAGATTCAGATGGACTTTCAGAAGCTGAAGGAGATAAGCTAGGGGATTCAGACGGACTTTCACTTGGAGATTCTGATACACTCTCACTTGAAGATTCAGACGGACTTTCACTTGGTGAAGGAGATAAACTAGGAGATTCAGATAGACTCTCACTTGGAGAATTTGATGGACTCTCACTTGGAGAATTTGATGGACTCTCACTTGGAGATTCTGATGAACTCTCACTTGGCGAAGGAGATAAGCTTGGACTTTCAGACAGGCTCTCACTTGGAGATCCAGATGGGCTCTCAGAAGCTGAAGGAGATAAGCTAGGAGATTCAGATGGGCTATCACTTGGCGAGTTTGATGGACTCTCGCTTGGTGATTCTGATGGAGATTCACTTGAAGATTCTATATTTAGAGTAGTTATATCAATCTTTACAGGAGACTCTTGAATATTAAGTGCCCCTTCAGCTACTACATAAACATCATACGCCGTACCGTCATTCAAATTTGTTAAAGTAATGCTGTCTTCAGTAACTGCAGTTAAAGATACATTTCCTGAAAAGCCGGCGGCCACAGGGGTTCCGGAACTATTCTGACCAGCCTTAACTTGAGCAGAAGAAGGCGCTCCAGCACCATCAAGAACTGCAACTGCATATGCTGTTCCATTTATATCTATCTTGGCAAGGATCTCGGCAGTTGTTTCAGCAACCGTGCCAGCCTTTGGATAAGTAGATTCCCAAATTGGAACTATAGTATCTAATCTAAAAGGAGTGGTCTGTAAGTTTGGTATAGTGTCCTCGGCTATAAAATAAACGTCGTAGATTGCGGGAGATAATCCTGTAACATTTATGGCAGCTTCAGTATCAGCAGTCAAAGCTACATTACCACTGAAAGAAGGGCTCCCACCACCAGAAGCCTGGCCGTTCTTAACCTCCGTTGCATTAGGGGCGGCGGCACCGAAGGGGACCACTACTACATAGCCTGTTCCATTTTCATTGGTACTAAGAAGAGCATCCATCGAAGTTGACGTAAGATTAGAAAGTTTAGGATAATTTGCTGTCCAAGTAGGCACTTGGATGTCTAATAAGATATATGATATTTCAGAAAAAACATCCGTTTCTGTCTCAGATATGGCATATACGTCATATAGATTATCTGCTAATCCAGAAATAGTTAGTGTTCCTAATACATTAGCTGTTAAAGCACCACTTTGCGTAGCGAGAGCTGCCCCTCCCCCTGAAGCCTGGCCATTCCTCACTTCTTGTGCCGTAGGGGCAGTGTCACCGTATGGAACTACTACTACATATCCTGTTCCATCTAAATCAATTTTCATCCGTACATCGGCACCATCTGTTTGATAGTTATCTAAATATGGAGGTATTACATTAACAGAAACATAATCAAAGAATGACGCGCCTAAAGGCCCTTGATCGCTAATGGACGCAAAAATAGATCTAAAATTTCCAAACAATCCTGTAGGATGATCAGTATAAACACCATCTCCATCTATGGATATATTATCATCTACTTTAAAATCTGTTTGAATTACATCCGAATACCCTGGTTGTGTTGATGCTGGAGAAAAACCAAGTTGACAATTCACCTCAGTACATACCCCAGTCCCAACTCTTACTACATTAGCAGTCAATGCTTCTATAGTTGCTTCAGGAATTGTAGAATTATGTAGGTGGATAAATAATCCAGCGGCAGAGGGGCTATGACTACTTAAATTATAGATAACGGAATTATAAACATTACATACATTAAATCCTGGTGTATTACTATAAAACTCATGTATAGAACAGCCCTTAAAATTCCAAATGGGGGTGTTATAGCCAATAGGACTAACTTTGGCCAATATATCTACATTAAGAAAATTTATCGTGCCTGATTCTGGTACGCCAATATGTAAAAATCTGCCGCCATCCCCATCATTAGCACTTGCCTCAAGTATACCGTTCTCAAATGTAAGTAGAGAAGGTCCTGCTACATAGTCCCCCACAGCAAGATCAAAAGATGATCCTAGTGTTTGAATTCGCCAAGGACCATACAAATCTAAGTCCCAAGCGTCCAAAGAGCTTAACTCTACCATAGTGATATCTGCGGCTATAGAATACGAACCCTTAGCTAGATAATCATCAGTCCGAGCACCCGTTCCCCCAGTATCGACTCTACTAAAGAACGCTTCCGAACTGTATGGATCACCACTAGTGCCAGTACCAGAACTTCCTGCTATATCTAAATCAACATATAATGCCATTGCATACCTTTTATTACTTATTAAAATTCATAACTCTATATCACGACTATATTTTTCATCAGCCATTTCTTTAGTTTTATCAATAAAATATTCTGAATAGTGCTAATGCTAGTTTTATCATGGATGATAATTAATAGAGATGTGTTTGGTATTTCAGCCATATTATTTTTTTTATATAATATTATTTTTTTAATAGTGTTACGAAATTGTTATATAACTGGGAGAAGCTAATCTCCACCCTAAAATCTCATCAACATTATCTATATATTCACACCTCGCCACTATTTCATATGTGCCCGGAACAGCATCTTGTGCTTTCTTAAGCTTACCTTCTTGTCCTGATTCTACAGAAACAACAAGAGAATCGCCAATAGCCATTCCTGGGACATAACTCTTTATATTTACTTCGACTGAAGAGCCAGAGCCTCCTAATACAGAAATTTTTCCTATACCTCTATTGCTATGGCTTTCATACCTAATACCAGTTTCATATGTAATAGGAAATTTATTCATTGTAGCAGGAGACCCCGTAACTACATTGGATAGCTCGCCATTGGAATATGCAAGCCATAGCCCAGGAGTAACGGTAGTTCCGGGTGAAGTTCTTAGTAAAAACCTTTCTGTACGACCTATTTTCATCTTTAAATTAACATCTTCAAATTCAGATTCTGGACTTGGAGATTCAGATGGGCTCTCACTAGGAGATCCCGATGGGCTCTCACTGGGGGATACGCTTTGAGATTCTGATGGACTCTCACTAGGAGATCCCGATGGGCTCTCACTGGGGGATACGCTTTGAGATTCTGATGGGCTCTCACTGGGGGATTCAGATGCGCTTTCGCTAGATGACTCACTTGGGGATTCAGAGGGGGATTCAGATGGTGATTCTGATGCCGAAGGGCTTAAGCTTGGGGATTCTGATGGTGATTCGCTAAGGCTTTCGCTCGGGCTTTCTGACGGTGATTCAGGCATTTTTTACTCCATAGTTAATATTTATACTAATATACCATTTTTAATATGGGCATACTATCGTTAATTTTCTTCAGAGAGCTGTGTCAAATCACCTTCTACTGCAGTAATTTCTTTTGATCTCATCATTTTCCTGTATTTCTTAAGTCGCTCATGCATACTCTTGGCCATGGACATCCCAATCCGGCATTTTAGCTTAATTTCATCATTATCAGTCATTGCGTAAATATCCCGCAGGAACTGACAGATAGTATGATGGCCTTTGTATCTTGGGTTTTCAATTTTTCTAATAGAAACCGGCCTATGTTTTCTTATTGACATCTTATTTTCCTTCTGATTTCCCAAATCTATTTAATTTGTGAAATAATCCCATTGGGTCTTCATGGGTCCCTGGGAAGCACAATATTTTATGTTTTGTGATCTCTGCCGGCTTATATTTTCCTCTTCTGCTTTGTCTATTATAAGTTGTATAAAAAGAAGAATCTTCCAGGCTATGAACCCCATCAAACCAGTATTTTTTTCTGAAACCGCCAAGTTCTATAAAAATTTTCCTTTTCAATACGAAACTATTTGTATGATAATGATTCCTGACGCCTCTTTTATTATACCGCTTTTCTGGCATACCATGCTCAAGAAGATCCTCTTTTTTTTGACTTATATTGCCATTTTTGTCTAAAATAGCAAAACGACGTCTGAACATTAATTTATCGCCAGTGAAATTTTTTATATACTCAATAGTTTCTGGAGGGAAGAAATGGTCTATGTCAGTCATTAAGACATATTCGCCTTTAGCTATTTGCGCCGCAACATTCTTCGCATAAGGCTGACTCCATGGTATTTTGATTGCAGTTGGATATATGTTAAAATTTTTTAATCCATGATCCGGAAACAACAGCCTTGGCTCGCTACCATTATCCATAAATATTATCTCCCAATCCTTTGGAAGATTTAGTTTTTTGAAATGTTCTATTTGCCTTCTTGCGGCTTCATGGCTATTAAATACAGATATTATGATAGATATTTTAATTTTATCAGGCGTATAGCAAATGTCATTCATATTAAACCTTTTTCTTTACAACGAAAATAAAATAATTCATTCTCCTTGGTTTATTTCTTGGCCTACCCTGATGATAATCTCTCACTTTTATCATACACTGAACATCACCAACACTTCTTATTAGTTCACCCATCTCTCCTCTACTTGAAGAAAAGCAGTCTAGTTTACTGAATTGTTTGTTAAATGCAGTATATTCTATGAAGCATAGCCCATTATCATTCAGGCACTTTAGCCATTGTGATAGCGCAAATTTTGGATCATAACTGTGATCAAGTGAATTGCTATATATAAAATCAACATTGTTAATCCATTCAGATTTTACATCATGAAAATCCCATTTTATTGTATGTGGGAATTGTGTTGCTGTAGATGATATTTCAGTTCCTATGACAGCAGCCCCAGTCTTATCGATTAATAATTGCTGCTCAACGCCTCTCCTTGTTCCATGACAAATTCCCAAAGTAGGATTTTTAATATTTCTTATTATATATTCAGAAATAGTGTCTATAACTTTTTCATTAACAAAGGTACAGTGCAGTTTTTTTATATTTCCAGCCTCTTGTATACGTCTATACTCATCTTTATTTTTGTATTTATACAGATTCATATTTTATTTCATCTCTTACTACTCTCTCAAGTAATTTATCGAATCCACCATCAGTCATCTTTCCCCAGAATGGCACACTATCAGATTCCTGCCATTCCTGCGGCTGTCTCCTAAAATGTTTTTGTTTATTTCTTGTTGGAGTTAAATTGTTGTTATGTCTTATATCAATATTAGGATTTTTTGTAAAGAAATATTCTCGTTTGAAATCATCAATACCTCCATGCCTAACTTTTCTATTTCCTGGCTCATATCCAATTTTTGCATTCCATCCGCTTTCTTCAACTACTTTTACTTTCTTTCTATAATGCTCTAATAAGAAATCTCTGTTTGCGCATAATTGAGATGTTTTTCCGCCTAGATAATATATACAATGACCATTTCTTGAATCAACTATCCATACGCTTCTATTATAATAGTAAGTATCATTCTTTGATGGTATGAATGTAAAATGTTCTGGATGATATAAAACATCATGCTCTGCAAGGAATATTACGTCTGATTTCATTTCTTCGATCCCTGCTAAAATCTGTTTAAACATTGTAAGACGAGATCTAGGTTCTGCTATAACAATATTCTCACCAAATGAAATGGGTATCTGTGATACAGATATAATATGTGCATTGTTTTTACATCTCTCTATTTGATTCCTAACAACTCGCATAATTCTTTCTTCACATCTATTATCAGTATAGTATACGATACCTTTGGTTACTTTTGGAATGTGAATATTTCTCTTTCTTTTGTGTTCCGGAACAGACATTTCAGTTTCTGGGGAATGGGTTTTTGGAAGTTCAACATCCCACTTGCCCTCTTGTTCTTTTATCCATCCAGGGAGTGGTGCAAATTTCTTTACTAACCAGTCATATTTATGAATAGCCTTAGGCCACGTTCCTTTAAACCACATCTCTTCAGATCGTTTCCTCGCATGATCTATTGCACCTTTTTTATGAGAATAAGGAAAGCCAAAGCCTTTCTGTGTTCTAGCTAAATGAGCAAACCAGCATCTCTTATTTACAACCATGCGCCCGCCGGATAGCCAGGCCTTCATGGATAACTCTACAGCCATCTGACCCCATGAACCATGCTCCTCATCCATGCCATCAAGCTCCCAGTATCTTTTTCGATGCATAAAGAATCCGGCACCAATACAAGTCATAACATCAGTAATATCACCCTTCGCCCAATCCATAATTTTATGACTACAGCGCTTTTTTAATTCTCTGGTATCTCCATAAGGCTCTAAGCTTGGCCGGTCAAAATATTTCATACGAAGATTATCATTGATCCACATATAGTCAGTTCTCTTATGGTCTTTCTTATCGAAGATCATTTTTTTTGTAATCTGTTTGCCTCCACAAGCTTCACATGATTCCATAACCGGGCCTTGTGGATATTCTTTTTTGCAGCCTTCACAAAGCCAATGAAAAGCGTCAAGAGTATACATCCTTGGGATCATAGTCCAATCATATTTGCAGGTATTTATCATCTCTTCATCAAAGCCTTTAGATACAGCACAATGAGCATCAAGCTTCATAACGAATTTGGCCTCGCTTAATCTGACTCCTTGATTGGTAGCTTGGCGCTGGCCTAAAGGTTTTTCGTTATGTATTACACGAAGCCTGTCATGGTTTTTGATTCCATCCGGAGGCCAATAGCCGTCTAAAATGCAGATCACCTCAGTCTTTTCTCCTGAATTATTCAAAACATTTGTTATAGTATCCTGCATAAATTCCTCGTTTAGGCCGGGAATTATTACTGAAAGCTCGATCATTTTTACCACCCTTTCCATTTGTAATTAAAAATTTCAAAATCTTTTTTATACATGTTATCAACAATATTTTTTGTTCTTTCATTATAATATGCCCAACAGGGCTCTCTGTCCCCTGAAGAGCAAATTTTTTCCAAAGGTCTATATTTAACATTTATCTTTTCGCATATTTTTCTAAAATCTTTATCCAGGCTTTCAAACCTTCCAATAAAGTCTACGGCAATTTTATCATTATTATCTATAACCCAATTTATCATTGGGGTGTAGCATAACTCTCTTCGACTAAATTCCCCATCTTCTATTTTTAGAAGAAAATCTTCAAATGATATATTATGAAGCTTATTTTTTATTACCCTCATATATCTCCAAAAGGAAACGATTCTATCATATGGATTCCTTACGATTGTAAATTTATAATAGTTCTCTATTTGATCCTTAGTTAAGGTAGAGCAGAATTTATGAGACTCAAAAATGTTTCTTATACTATGATGCCTCTTTGGCCTTGGGCTACCGCTAAGAGCCTTCCTTATACTGGATCCAGCGGTTTTGGTTATATCTATAAAAATAAACTTTCTTTTTTTACAGATCATATTACTTTTCTTTCTTTTAGGCTCTCTATATATTTTTTATCATACCAATCGAGAGGCCAGTTCTTATATAAAGGCCATTTATCTATCAACCATTTAAACACCTCTTTTTGTCCAGGCCATTCATTCAGCATGCACATTGAGAATACTTTCTTCATATTCTTTAGCATATTTCTTTTCATAGAAGATTTTTGAATTTTTTTCTTATAGTGAGCATACCAAGTTGTCTTATTTCTTACTACACTTCCATTATGACATAACCATGTCTTCATACTTAATTCTTGAGCTTCCATTCCCCAGGTCCCGAACATATCAGTATCAAGCCCACCTATTTCATAATAAAAATCTTTTTTCATGAACCAGCAAGACCCTTGAAAGATTATAATTTCATCAATTTTATCGTAGCTTATTCTTTTTGATTCTCTTGTTCTAAACCCTATTTCTTTTTCAAAATTATTAGGGAATTTAAGACTGACATGGTCTATTGGTCCATTGAATTTTTTCCAAGTATCTGCGTTCAAGTGATATCTAGATGGGATGGATATCTGTCTTGGTTTGTGATATTTTTTAAGCTTTATATCAAAACCCTCATCTATGTCACAATGAGAATCCATCTTCATTATATATTTACCACTTGATTTCTCTACGCCAGAATTTATAGCTTCCCTCATTCCTACATTTTTAATCATCTTTATATATTTAATAGAATCATGTTCCATAACTTTGGTTCCTGCAATATAATCATCGAGAACTACTATTATCTCAATATCCTCTTTGGCGCTATGTAAGATGCTTTCTAATGTCCTATTCAGGAGCCTATCTCTATAAGATGGTATTATTATAGACAGATCAGCCATTAAATTCCTTCAAGAACTCTTCTTTAGAAATAAGGTTTAAAATTTTTCTTCTTCTCTTTCTAAAATATTGATAGTTTATATCACTTTCTTTTATTTTTAATAGCTCCTGACTTCCTTTTCTAATTACCCCTATTCCAAAGTCAGTATCGACTACTATCATTTTCAGGTCTGATCTGGTCGCCCTCAATTTTACAAAGGCCCTCCAAACAGTTCCGTTCCAAATGCCTTTTTTAGATCCTCTGCTGGTTACAAATTCCTCTGACTGATGAGCTTCTCTTCTCGGGTTGCAGTCATGCATTACTATAGTCCCGCCATCATTAAGAAAGTTTAATGAATTTAATACATCATTCATAACTTGATACTCTTTATGTAAGCCATCTATAAATATTATGTCATATTTCTTTTTGTTGGTTTTAAAAAAATCATCCGAAGTCATTTTGAATGTACAGCTCCATGCAGGATCAACGCCATGTTTCGTTTCGGCAATTATTTTTTTAAAATTCTTTTTTTGTCTTATTCCAATCTCAAGGTAATCCTTATACCCATAAAGATTTATCATATGATTTATTATGTCATATCTTTTCATTTTTTAAAAATTCCGTCAATAAGTTCTATATTAATATCAACATCAATGTTTGTGTGTCTCTTTACATCTTGCATAAGATACGATCTCACAATACATTCAAATCCCAGCTTTTCCAGCTCATCCACTTCCCAGCCACATTTATGTGTTTGCAAATAGTGCGCACCAAATCCTTGTATATCAATATTCTGCGGAATAAATCCACTTGGCGTTTCTATTAATAATGCTTTTTTGCAAATTCTTTTACAGATTTCAATAACCTTTAAGCTTTCTTTCTTTTCCAGATGTTCGATAATATCAAGCAGGTAAACAAAATCAAATGAATTCTCCATGACTATTTTATCTAGATTTCTAATATCATATTTGATTATTGAATATAGGCCTTCGTAATCTATTGCTTTGATGTATGGCTCGTACAATTCAACTCCAACTATGTGGGCATTTGGCAAATACTGGCTTTTCATTGAAAGCCCACAAGCAACATCAAGAACAGTTTTAGGGTCTTCATCTGGAAATTCAAATAAACCATTCTTTCTAAGAATTTCATGTATAGGGTTATTTATCCAGTCTTCTCTTGGCATTATAAATTTTCCAGTATTTTTTCTATCTGTTTTTCGACAGTATGTTCTGTCAGTAAACTTTTACAATTTTCTAAAATATTATTGCGGAATTTATCGTCATTCAGCACTTTATCAATCTTATCAAGAGATATATAATGCTCGTCTTGAAATAAAAACCCTTCATGGTTATTAATGGGCGCTAAAACTATGCATCCGCAACCCATAGCTTCAAAATATTTCGGACCTACTGTCTGGCTAGCAGATATTGTATTACCGACTAACTTACATTTGTTTAGCCAATTTATATATTCATCCCCAAGCAAGAAGCCTTCCCCCTTGCTTGATAAATGCAAGTCTGCTTCATAATTCTTTAAGTCTTTTAGGTTATTAAAAAAAGCTTGCCGCACTCCATAATTCCATTTAGTATTATTGTTTGCTCGGAATCCAATATCGATATTTCG